>NZ_DJDC01000008.1:0-7741 GCF_002430855.1 Acinetobacter sp. UBA5934
CAACGGTTTGCAGATATTAAAAGATACACGTTATGCAGTTTGAGGCTGAAAAAATCGTTTTTTGTACAAATATTTATACAAGGTTACTTTTTTGATTAAAAAAGATACGATTTTTTTAAAATTGACTCTATGCGAAACGTGCAGAGATTGTTAAATTTCTTCCTAGTTCGCAATCGAATTTAAATTGGATTGATATAAGTCATTTTTGGGGAGAAATAAAGATGACAGATATGAATGACTACGATGATGTAGAAGAAACCGCAGTCGATGAAGATGAAGCAAAAGCCGCTGAAAAAGGCGCGTCTGACAGTGATACAGTTGCAACTGATGGTGATGTTGCAGAAGCTGAAACGCTGACAGTGACTGCCAAACTGAAACAGCGTCAAGCTCTGGAAGATGAAGTGGCTGCTTTCCTTGCTCGTGGTGGTCGCATCACTGAAGTGCCTGCAGACGAGTCAGTAAAAGATTAATTCAATCTTGTACCGGTTTTAACTGTGGTATAAAAAAGCATCACTTTGTGATGCTTTTTTGCTTTTGAACCCAAAGTCCCTCAGATTTTATTGCTGAGTTCCAAAGCGCGTTGATACGCCACTTTCTTTTTTATTCCAGTTAAATCTGCCGCCAGTTGCGAAGCGGCCTTAACAGATAAGTCCTGTAGTAAACGGGTCAATAACTTGTCCAGTTTTTCTTGGTCCAGATCCTTTTCTGCAGTTGCACCGCCAATCACTAGTACAATTTCACCTTTTTGCTGGTTATGGTCAGCTTCAATAAACTGAACCAATTCTGCCAAAGTCATTTTTTTAATGGTTTCAAAGGTCTTGGTAATTTCACGGGCAAAACCCACAGCTCGGTCTGCACCAAACACCTGTGCCATATCTTTAACCGACTCTAAAATACGATGCGGCGCTTCGTAAAAAATCAGGGTCTGGGTTTCATCTTTCAGCTTTTCTAACTGAATCAGGCGTTGTGACTGGCGAGAAGGCAAAAAGCCTTCGAAACTAAAACGGTCACTGGGCAAGCCGACAGAACTGAGTGCCGCAATCGCTGCACAGGCACCAGGCACTGGTACAACACGAATATTGTTTTCTTGGGCTGCACGAACCAGTTTAAAACCCGGATCGCTAATCAGCGGCGTACCTGCATCACTGATCAGTGCCATATTTTCGCCCTTCAGCAATCGCTGGATCAATATGTCAATTTTATTGCTTTCATTATGTTCGTGACAGGCAGTAAGCGGAGTTGTAATATTAAAGTGCTTTAATAATTGAGCAGAAGTACGTGTATCTTCTGCCGCGATGACGCTTACAGACTTTAGAATATCAATAGCACGATAAGTAATGTCATCTAAGTGCCCAATTGGGGTCGCTACAACAAATAACTGAGCACTCATAAGGTTTCTCCAATGTTGAATAATAAAAAAATATTGATGAGCTTCATCCTGTATTGCATTTTTAACCACGCCCAAGCTGAAGTGCTGGTCATTTTACCCGAATCGGGACCTTTGGCGCGAGCCGGATTAAGTATCAAACAGGGTTTTATGGGTGCTTATCAGGCATCAGAGCTGAAAACCGCAATTAAATTTGTAAACTCGGACAAAAAACAAATTGCGCAGTTGCTTAAACAAAATGTCAATAAAAAAACTCAAATGGTGGTTGGACCTTTGGCACGTCAAGATGTAGAAGCAGTAATTAAGGCGCAGCCAAAGGTTCGGGTTTTGGCCTTGAATGAAGTGTCATCACAACTTGCCAATGTGGGACAATTTAGTTTGTCCAAGCAGGATGATGCAGTGGCGCTGAATCAGGTATTACAAAATGATCAGATCAAGGAACTGTATGTGTTGCAGCAAAAGGATGCCGAAATTGATAATGAACTGTTTCTGATTTCCTTACTGACCCAGACCGATTATCCGCTGAATATCATCGAGGAAGCACCCAAAAAGTTAAATAAGCACACCGGTTTATTGTTGCTAGGCAATAATGCCTGGCTGAATAACCAGACCAAGTTGCCGCATAAAAATATCTATATTTTACCCAATTCTATTGAACAAGGTCAGATATTGCCGGTAGGTGTGAAATTTTGTGATGCTCCGGCCTTATATGGCTCAGAATGGCCGGATGTGATACCAGCCAATCAGCCAAACGCGGTTTCTATGGCTTATCAGCGTCTGATCGCTTTTGGCGGAGATGCCTGGCATATTGCAAGCCAATATCTGGCAGAGCCCGACTTAAAAAGTATGCAGTTTCAGGGGCGCACCGGATTAATTCAAATTAATAATAATCAAATCCAGCGCATTCCACATTGTTATGAAAATACTAAAAAGGGAATTCGGGCATTGTAATGTCAAATCTTCCGACACCTTTAAAGTTAGGCCAATGGGCGGAACAGCAGGCTTTGAACGTATTACAGGCTCAAGGCTTTCAGCTGGTTGCAGCAAATTATCATTGTCGTTACGGTGAAATTGACCTGATTGTACAGCATGCTCAGGAACTGGTTTTTGTTGAAGTCAAAGCACGTTCAGTGACTCAATATGCTCATTCCTTTGAAAGTATTTCTTTATCCAAACAGCGCAAAATTATGAAGTCGGCACTGTGCTTTTTAGATGCCCATCAGGAGTTTCAAAACTTTTATAGCCGTTTTGATGTGATTTGTTTTGATTTTCTTCAACAATTTGCAAAAACCATACAGCAAGATTTTTCTAAATTCACTTATGATCAACAATGGATTGAAAATGCTTTTACTTTTGATCAAGAGTTTATTAATCTTTGAACAAAATCATAGCGTAAATGCTGACATAAAATAGAACTGAATAATGAGGAGTCTTGCTGAGTGTTTAACCGTATTGCAATGACGTTACTGTGTGTAGCAAGTTTATCTGGTTGTGCAAGTTTTATCTCGAGTGGCACAGGATCCGCCCCGGTAGGTACAGAAAGTGGAGCGCGTTCTCTTGGACAGGTGTTTATCGATTCCTCTATAGAGCGTACCGCCAAAATCAATTTATATAAATTAGACAGTCGCTTTAAACAATCTCGCATCAATATTGAAAGTTTTCATGGCAATGTATTATTAACAGGTCAAGTGCCTGATGCCCACTTAAAACAGTTGGCTGAAGATAATGTCCGTGCCATGAGCGATGTGAAAACCGTACATAATTATATTGCTGTCGGTAACCAGATTGGTTATAGCACGATTATGCAAGATACCACGGTCACTGCGAATACGCGTGGCCTGATTATGAAAGCGGTAGTTGTTTCTGACAGTAAAGTGCGTATTCACACCGAAAATGGTGTTTTATATGTCATGGGACGTTTAAATACGGCAGAAATTAATGATTTAAATCAGGTGCTGCAACAAGTAGGCAATGTCAGCAAAATTATTACGCTGATTGATAATGTAGAACAGTCCGGTGCAGTGACTTCAAGTTTTAGCAGTCCTGTAGTGAATGCTCAGCCGGTTGAACAGACACCGGTAGCGATTGATCCGGATCAGGCTGAGCCAACCTATGCTCAATAAGGTTGTACAAGCGGTCAGAAAGGAAATCCAGCAAAAAGTCGAAAAAGTGAAAATACAGTACAAGAATTTTCGCCTTTACGATTTTGGTAGTTATGCATTGAATCGTTTAACCCCGCGAAAGGGTTATACGCTACATGAAAATATTGCTTACGGCTTAAAAGCACGGCAACGCCTCGATATTTTCTCTGCTGCATCACCTCTCGAGCAGCGGCCTTTAATCGTGTTTGTTCATGGCGGCGCATGGCTGCATGGTGATAAAAAAGATTATCACTTTGTCGGTGAGGCCTTTGCCAAAGAGGGCTATGATGTTGCAGTGATCAACTATCATCTTGCGCCGCAGCATGTGTTTCCCAGTTATATTGATGATCTGAGTCTGGCGCTGAATTATTTGACTCAGCATCAGTCCAAATTAAATATCCAGACTGAAAAAATAGTGCTGATGGGGCATTCTGCCGGTGCATTTAATATCATGTCAGCCCTTTATCATCCGACGCCTTACAGTTTGCAATGCCGCAGTCAAATTCGTGCCATTATTGGATTGTCTGGACCTTATCATTTTGATTATAAAGGTGATCCGATTTGTGCGGATGCCTTCGATCAGACTGTGCCATATCAGCAGGTAATGCCTTATTATTTTGTAGAAACCAATACGGTGCGACATTACCTGTTCTTAGCTGCAAATGATCAGGTGGTGGGTCATAGTAATTCAGAAGATTTACATCGTATTTTGCAGGAAAAGGGCAATCACAGCCAGATGATTACCATTCCCGGTACCGGTCATGTGTCGATTATGGGATCAGTTTCCAGTTTGTTTAGTCGCTATTTCCAGACCAAAAAACAGATTTTAACGGTGCTGGAAGAGGCGCTAAAACCCTAACTTAGAGCCATTCTCGGGTGTCATCTGCAACCGGATGACCTTCGGTAATGTGTTTAATCATGGCGTAGGCAATACTGCCTTTAAATGGAATTTCAGGCAGTTGATCCATTTTAAAGAATTGCGCATCGCTAATTTCTTCCTCTTGTAGCTGAATATCGCCAGATGCATATTCAGCACGGAAGGCGAGCATCAAGTTACTTGGAAAAGGCCAAGGCTGACTGGCAAGATACTGAATATTTTTTAATTTTAAACCCACTTCCTCAAAAGTTTCACGGCGTACCGCTTCTTCCAGGGTTTCTCCTACTTCAACAAAACCAGCAATCAGACCATACATATTGCTTTTGTTGTTCGCATTTTTTGCCAGCAGAATTTCATCGTCGCCCCGTGTAATGACCGTGATGACACAAGGTTGTACCCGCGGATACTGATGATAACGACAGGCAGGGCAAATCATGGCATATTCAGTCGGATGGGCTTCGGTTTTATGCCCACAATGGCTACAGAACTGATGATTTCTACGCCATTCTAAGAGCTGGATGGCACGGCTGGCCGTTTCAAACTGTTTGCTATCCCAGAGTGTTAATAATTGGCGGATAGGAACCAGTTGCAAGCCTGCGGGAAGCGGCTCATTTTCGAGAAGATCACGGGCAATCACCTGATCACCCGTGTTGACCTGAAGGTCACTTGCCAAACGTTCTACCCGGGGGAGTTGAAAGTTTTCATCGACTAAAAGTTGATGTTGATGAAATATATAAGCAAGTGACAATTCAGACATTAGGCTACAGTTTTCAGTTTTTCACTACTTTCCAATGCTACATCAAACATCGACTGTAATACAGGCTGTTTCGATTTTAAATTGTCAATCAGCATATCGGCACTGGCCAAGGTATCAAGCGTGTGATTGATTTGTTCAGTACTGATAGTCGCAGAATTTTCAATTTGCTGTTGAACAAACGCTGCGGCAGTATTTAATGACTTCTGACCAGATTCAGCATTTAAGAACAGCAGGGCGCCACCAATTTCACGTAATTGGGTTGGAATGTTTTCCAGAGCTGCCAGGTTCTGATCTTGCAAATATTGCATTAAAGATTCACTAGTCTGGCCAACCGCTGCTTTAGTTTCATTGAGTAAAGCATCATGCGCTTCATCTAAGCGGTCTAAAGAGATGTTCATGTTGTGGACGCGAAGCTGTAAACGGCTTGAAGTGTGGTGACGTTCCAGAACGCCAATGGAATTCATGGCCGATAAAATACAATTCATCAATTGTTGAGCAAAACTTTCATCTTTCAGCACTTCGGTCTTGTCCAGCAAGCTGGCTTGACGAGATAAATCATTGAAGGCTTCATTCAGATTGAGCACTTTGAAAATGTTGGCAAGACTGATTAATTTGTCTTGGAGTTCCCGCGTTTTCTCGGCGGTCATGTTTTGATAATTGAATTCGATATCATTACGAATTTGTGCCATTTCCGTGGTCACAAGTTCACTAATGGTATGCATGGTATCAAAGTCAGGTCCATAAAGATGGCGGCTAAATACCTGCAATTGCGTATCGGTCAGATGATCTTCACCAACGTTTAACTGGCTACGAATATGCTGAGCCGTGTCATCTTCCTGACTAATACACAAACTCAAGATGTTAGATAAATCCGGCAGCGTTGGCTTGAAGCGATCTGAAGCACTGAAATATTGCGCCATATTTCGTTCAATACTGATCAAGGTGCGTAAACGTGGATCGTTTAACAGCAAATGATCCATTTGACTAAATGCCACATGTACCAGATTCCAGTATTGCTTGCTTGGCGTGTTTTCTGCCAGACCTGCCAAATATGCACCGACCAATTTGATCGCTTGCAAATCAAATTCAGTTTCTTCCTGCTTAATCAGCTTGTTTAAAGACAATTTATACAGGCGGTGTACATATTGTGATTTTTCCAGACTTGGCGCTTGAGGCAGCTGAAAATCAGGCGTGATACAGTCCAGTAATGACTCGATATGCTGACCTTCATGGGTAAGAGGTTTACCCAGTACAATTTCCAGGCGATTCAGTGTGTCGAGCAGGAATTGCGGAATTTTAACTTCACGCAAGCAAATAAATTCGATATAGCGTTTCAGCATGGTGGTGCCTTCACTTAAGGCAATCACTTCCTGAGTATTAATTTGCGCAGGATTCCCCATAATCTTGCGCATTAACTCTGCTGAATACTGGGCAATTTTAGCCAGGCTTTGCATATCAATCAGGGCAAGAACCTGGGCACATTGCTCAAACTGATTCAGTGCATCATCAATACCAAAAGGTAAAGTCTGGTCTTCTGCCAAGGAACTAACCGCTGATTCAACTAATTTAATTGAATTATCAACCTCATTTTTTATTATCAGTAAAGCTGTTGGATCAAAATGTATAGAGGTTTGGTAAGACATGGATCTGCACCTTTCCTTGAGTATTATCTATATATGAGCCCCGCTTTATCGGACGGGGCCTCTTTGGAATTACTATAACTGAAGAACTGTATTTTAAAAGCGAAATTACTGCTTGAAATTTAGATTTTATTTGGCAAAAAGGCAAGGCGTTCCATGCTTTTCTTCAAATTGTTTGACCCATTTCTCATGTTCGGTAAGTTCTTCATCTGATGGAAGAATTACAGGCAATTCAATTTCGATTTTTACAGTGCCTGAACTGCCGCCTTGTTCTTCGGTATGTGACAGGGCATCCATATCAAAAGAGACCTGTCCACCGGTCATGGCCAGATAAACATCGGACAGAATTTCCGCATCGAGCAAGGCACCGTGGAAGGTACGGTCACGCTGTGGAATTTCATAACGACGCACGAGGGCATCCAGGGAGTTTTTCTGTCCCGGATGCTTGGACTTAGCCATTGCCAGGGTATCGGTCACTTCACAAACTTCAGAAAGCGCGACAAAGCCTGCACGCTTGAACTCCATATCCAGGAAGTTCATATCGAAGGTCGCGTTATGCGCAATAATTTCGGCATCTTGCAGATAGTCAAACAGTACCTGTGAGATTTCTTCAAACAGCGGCTTGTCTTGCAGGAACTCGTCGGTAATACCGTGGACATTCACCGAATCACCAACCGGTTTTTTCGGATTGATATAAATATGGATTGAGCTGCCGGTAAGTTTCCGGTTAATCATTTCGATCGCGCCCACCTCAATGATCCGGTCACCATCCTGATAATAGAAACCGGTAGTTTCCGTATCCAGAATCAATTGACGGGGGCCATGCAGCTCTAAGGTCGGCGGTGTAATCACAATTTGCGGATGTAGTTCGGTGGAATCTGAAGTGACTGAAGCAGACTCATCGGTATTTTCAATTGTTTCTAAATTTTCAGGCTGTTC
>NZ_DJDC01000104.1:0-6265 GCF_002430855.1 Acinetobacter sp. UBA5934
ATACACATGTCACAGGATGCTTGGGTTTTGAAACATTTAAAGCAGTGACCCTGCGCAAAGGATTTATTGGTTTTGGTACCACAAGATACGCAATAGATATTACCTGTCCATTCAATCTCAATTTCTTGCCCCAAATTGAATGGCAGATCAACTTCTGAACGATCTAGAATAAATTTATATTCAACATTTGCCTTGTGTGTATGTTGATCAGTTACACTAAGGTCCTTTAGACCTGCATGCATTTTATGGCAAATGCCTTGTAGTTCCATACAGAATACTCTCTTCAATAATAAGGATGCAGTTATGGCTGAACAAAATGTCATCACGTCAATGCTAGACGATTTATCCAAGGAACAGCCTATTCAAACTGCATTGTGTATTGGTCAAAATCTTACTCAATACAACAATAATCAATCAATTCAATGGCACTATTTTAACGTAACTGAGTTTTTAAGTCTGCCTTTTACCCAGCGATATGACCTGGGTTTTGTGGTACTGGATTCTCAGGAGTTCAGTCAAATTTCAGAGTCTGAAAAAATACAGCTGTTGGTCAAACTGCGTGACCTGATGGCAAAAAAAATTGTGGTGGTGAGTCAGCTACAAGATGAAAAATTATTGCGCTCTTTGGGATTTACCCAGCTCATTGATAAAACCCGACATGATAGTGATTTCGCCCTATGGCAATTTAATATTTTAACTTATAAACATGTGCCTGACTGGTTTAATTCCAAATTTTGGGCAAATCCTGAAAACTGGAATAAATTTCGCTGGTAATAATTGTTTGTTGTCATTGCAAATTTTAACACTCGGTATTTATTCATTACTTTAAAAGCATCGTATTCTTTAAGGAAGCTCATAAAAGGATAATGCGATGACTAATCTTAGCAATATCGTCGAAATACTGGCTAAACAGGCTTTAGGTGGAAAGCAGCAACAGTCACAACAGGGTGGTTTAGGTGATATTTTAGGTTCAGTGTTTGGCCAGATGAGTGGCAATATTACTCAACAAAGCCAACAACACAACCAGCAAAGACCACAAGGTGGATTAGGTGGAATTCTTGGCTCCGTACTGGGGCATTTAAGTGGCCAACAGAATCAACAGCAGAATCAGCATCAACAGCAAACCCAGCAACGCAGTAATGTCGGATCAAGTAATACCAAAACTTTATTAATTGCCGTGCTTCCCTTGATTTTGGCTTGGATTCAGAAGCAGGGTGGTATTCAAGGTGCCTTGGATAAATTAAAGAGTATAGGTCTGAATAGGCAGGTAGATGACTGGGTCTCTACAGGACCGGGTGAAAATGCGCCCGTGGATAACCAGCAACTACAGCTATTATTTGATGATCAGGACGTAGATCAGGTAGCACAAGAAACCCAGGTACCCAAACAGGATATTTATGGGGCGATTTCCAAAGTCTTACCTCAAATTATTGATTCACTTACGCCACAAGGTGAACAAACTAATAAGCAGGAAGCCAATGCCGATATTCAACAGGTGATGAACCTAGTGACTGGTTTTCTGAAACGCTAAAATTTTTAAAACCAGTTGAGTGAATGACTCAGCTGGTTTTTTATCCTCATGAATAAAGCGGTGAATTAGAATTAAATATTACTGATGATTTTCCATGCTAAATAAAGTATTGGTTTTGGAAATTTTTTTAGCAATATAGTGGGATTTTTTAAGGCGAATTAAAATGATTTGCGACTGAAATTCCAGTTCACCAAATTCAGGCTCGACCTGGACATAATGTAATTGTCCAAAACTGTCTCTTACCCGTGCTTGTGCGGAAAACCCAGGACGGGCATTGCCACTAGAAATGGTCGCCAGGCGTCCTAACAGGCTGACCTGTTGCTTGGTCAAGGTAGGTTTGATGACCTGATCCAGGCAATGAATCATAAATACAGTGAAAAACACCGCAATAATCAGTGCCGGGATAATCAGATAATAAGCAGGCAGAAATTGTTGCTGCTGTGCAAATACGCACAGTTGCAGAAAATAGCCTGAAAAACTGAAGTTCATCAGTAAAAACACCACAATCAGTGTTTTGGAGAACTTGACGTTGAGCAGTGGTGAGTCGGTAAGTTTCTTTGGAGAAAGGGTTTTGAGAAACTCAGTCGGGCGAATATTAAAGTAATAGCCGATGGTTTCTACCATGCTGAGTAAAATCAGAGCCAGTAAACTTAGATGAAAAGGCATCAAGTTATAATTCAGCAGAAACTCAAGCATGGCAGATTCCATAGGGGGTTATTCTTCTTTCAGGTAAATTCCACCATCAGAATGCACATTAATCTCAACTTTTTCAAGTGATTGACCTTGGCAAGGACCAGAAATACATTCGCCAGTTTCAACCAGAAACAGCGCTCCATGAGTTGAACATTCAATATATTCCTGATCACGATCTAAAAACTGGTTTTCCAAAAATTCCAGCTCAACCTGTAAGTGTGGGCAGAGATTCTGATAAGCGTAGAATGAACCGTCACGCTGAGTAATGAAAATAGTGTCACCATTCGGCGTTTCGTAAGAACGTGCTTCACGTTCAGGAATATCTTCCGTCATGGCAATTTTAATCATTAGGCGCATTCCTTCTGGAAGTTGTTTAATAATTTTGCATAATTTTCAACACTTAGACGTGGGCCAAACTGTGAAACGACTTCACTTGAAATCAAAATTGACAATTCAGCAGCCAGTTTAAGGCTTAAACCTGCATTTAATGCATACAGGAACGCACCTGCAAAGGCATCACCGGCACCATTGGCATCTACCGCAGTTACTTTACGACCTGGAACTTTTAAGGTTTGTTCCGAATCGGAAATCAAAGCCCCTTCGGCAGATAATGTAATGACAGTGTATTTGCTTTTTAACTGTAATTTAGCCAATGCCGCTTCAATGGAATCGGTCTCGGTATACATTAAAGCTTCATGATAATTACAAAGCAATAAATCAACGCCATCATCCAAAAGTTCATCTAAACCTTGACGCGCATATTGCACCATGGCTGGGTCAGACAGGGTCAAAGCAATTTTTACCCCATGCGCTTTTGCAATTTCACGGGCCTGTTTCACTGCTTTTCTTGCAGTATCGCTGGTCGATAAATAGCCTTCAATATACAACCATTTTGCTGTTTTTAAAGGTTCAAAATTGATTTGCGCCTCACTCAGATCAGCGGTACTACCCAGATAAGTTTGCATGGTGCGTTCAGAATCCGGGCTCACCAGGACCATACAAGTTCCTGTTACACCTTCACTAACCGATTGCTCGGCAGTGAGAATACCGGCTTCATTTAAACCTTTCAGATAAATACGACCCAGTTCATCATTACCAACACGGCATCCGTAAAAGGCTTTACTACCTAAGGCACTAAAGGCAACGGTGGTATTTGCAGCAGATCCACCCGATGCTTGACCTTTGTATACTTGCGTTTCTTTTAAATTATTATATAAATTTGCTTGTGTTTCACCATCAGTCAACTGCATAGTGCCTTTTTGCAAATTTTGTTGAATTAGGAAATCGTCAGAGACTTTAAATTCTTGGTCGATTAATGCATTACCAATTGCAAAAAGATCAACAGTTGTCATGTCTTTCATTCACATTTAAATTAAAACGCTAAGTTTACACCAATGCTCATGATTGCTGTAGATTGATGAATAAAATTCAATATATAGTCAATTTATTCGTTCAAAATGCAATACAGGGCAGAATAAGGAAGGTTAGATGAATATCACGATTGATAAAGCTGAACAATTACCTGAACAAATCAAGGAATTAGCCAAGCAGGCACAGCGAGAAGGATTTCAGTTTGTTGATCGATTGATTGAAGAATATGAAAGTGGAAAAAACCGGTTCGATCAACCGGGAGAGTTTCTTCTTTTTGTTTATGATGATGAAAAGCTGATTGCCTGTGGCGGTTTAAACCAGCAATGGAATGAAAATGAAATTGATACGCGAATTGGTCGGGTACGTCGTTTTTATGTCTTGCCGAAATACCGCAAGCATGGGGTGGGTAAACAGCTGTTACAACATCTGGAAAAAAATGCCCGTGCAAATTTTTCTGCACTTTGCCTGAATACAGACACGAAATCTGCGGCTAGTTTTTATCAGAAACAAAATTACGTCTTTGTGGAAAACCATCCAAATTATAGTTATTTCAAATATTTAATCTAGTTTTGATCCGGTTCATGAGGCAGCTGAGATTTGAATTGGCACCGCAGCATCATAAATGATAGAACCTCGGTTTTAAGTTTTAGGGATGTGTGATTGCAGAAGCACCGCCCATTCCGGAACAGTCAGGTCCTTACTGCCAAGTTTGGACCTGATCTGCTTCTGAGATTGGCTAAATATTGAACTTGGATTTTATATGAATGTGAATCATGGTGTTTTAAGCCAACCGCATGCAGATATATGGATTCTGTCGAGAACTCTCTGATTCTTTTAAATAAGCCTCATTTAATTAAATGTTTAAGTTTATAATAATATGTTGATAAAGATATGATGGTTATTAAAATCACATAATAAGACTCAACCGCCTAAAAAATAGAAAATTTTAAAGCGCTCAACAAAAGCAAATATTTTCGAAGTTAAGAGATCATTCATTTTTATGGTAAGTACAACACAAGCAAAACCCTAGGCTGGAGATTTAAATAGATTAGGGAGTTTTTAATGGGAACTCAGTCAAAAATGATTTCCCAAAAATCTGAAAATTATTTTAAGAATTACATTACATTTGCAAAAAAACTGAGAGCTTACATTTCATAACTTAAATCGTATTTTTTTCACATTTTTGAATAGTAAAAACTCCTTTTTTATACATACCTCAGGCTTTATGCCTTTCAATATAGATCAGACTGATTAAGCACAAAGATCTAAAACAAATCATCACCATTTCTAAGTCGATCTAAAAAATAAAGCTGAGAGGGATAAAAATGCGCGCACTTACATATCATGGTTCACACGATGTCCGAGTAGAGTCTGTTCCTGATCCTGTCATTCAGGAACCGGATGATGTTATTTTGCGGGTCACTGCAACGGCGATTTGTGGTTCAGATTTGCATCTGTATCGAGGTAAAATTCCAGCAACTGAAGAAGGCGATATCTTCGGTCATGAGTTTATGGGAATTGTAGAAGAAGTCGGTCCTGAAGTTACAGAAGTGAAAAAAGGCGACCGGGTAATTATTCCTTTCGTGATTGCATGTGGTCACTGCTTTTTCTGTGAACATGAACTGATGGCTGCCTGTGAAAATACCAATACTGGCCGTGGTGCAATTATCAATAAAAAACAGATTCCACCAGGTGCAGCTCTGTTTGGTTATAGCCATTTATATGGCGGTGTACCAGGTGGACAGGCGGAATATGTCCGTGTACCTAAAGGTAATGTAGGCCCATTTAAAGTAACGGGGTCATTACCGGATGAAAAAGTCCTGTTCCTGACCGATATCTTGCCTACTGCATGGCAGGCTGTAACCAATGCCCAGGTCACTCGCGGTTCCAGTGTTGCGATATATGGTGCTGGCCCGGTTGGTTTACTGTCGGCTGCCTGTGCACGTATGCTGGGCGCAGAGCAAATCTTTATAGTCGATCACCACTCTTACCGCCTGCGTTTCGCCCATCAGACTTATGGTGCAATTCCAGTGAATTTTGATGAAGTCGATGCAGCTGAATATATTATTCAGAATACTGCCGGTCATCGTGGTGTTGATGCCGTCATTGATGCGATTGGTTTCGAGGCCAAAGGCAGGCTACTTGAAACTGTGATGACCAACCTAAAAATTGAAGGTTCGAGTGGCTTTGCCCTACGTCAATGTATTGCGGCAGTACGCCGTGGTGGCGTGGTGAGTGTGCCAGGTGTATATGCTGGCCCAATTCATGGCTTCCTGTTTGGTGATGCCTTTGACAAAGGTTTAACCTTTAAAATGGGACAAACTCATGTGCATAATTACTTGCCGCAGTTGCTAGAACATATCGAAAATGGAGATCTGTCTCCAGATCTGATTATTACCCATCGCATGAAACTGGAAGATGCTGCGGAAGGTTACCGTATTTTTGATAAAAAAGAAGAAGACTGTCGTAAAGTAATTCTGACGCCATAAATATGATTAAAGGAAAGCGCCATCAGGCGCTTTTTTATTTTTTATCATCATTTTATCAATCCTCTTTTTCTTGTTTTTAAGGGCTTTGTTGCACAAAGATTTGAAATGCAAAGCGCCCCTAATTGAGCCAAATTTAAGGCGTAACTTGGGTAAGTGGTCGACCTAATTCCGTAAATCTGTT
>NZ_DJDC01000104.1:6546-6878 GCF_002430855.1 Acinetobacter sp. UBA5934
AGTTTATCTCCTAATAATTTGATGCAATGCATCTTAGTTTCAACCAAACTTCGCCGATGATAGCCTGACCATTTTTTCCATAGCGTCCTGCCTAAACGTTTAATTGTTCGAAGTAATTCATTTCGCTCTAGCGAGCTACTCTTTGTATCTTTCCATGGTTTCGCATTTTTTCTAGGTGGAATCACCGCATGCGCTTGCCGATCTGCAATGACCTGACGGCATTGCTTGGTGTCATAAGCTCCATCGGTATAAACAGAGTCAATCCGCTCATCTTGTGGAATCTGATCAAGTAAATCACCAAGCACCTGTAAATCACTGACATTATTGGTTGT
>NZ_DJDC01000072.1:0-20084 GCF_002430855.1 Acinetobacter sp. UBA5934
CTGAACCGCTCTTCCGTTCAGATGGGGCATTGGAGCCGTTTAGCGGCGGTCTGAATGAACAATTTTCCCAATTATTGCATCACTTACAAAACGAATCCTTCGAAGCACCCGAACATGTTGCCGACGATATTGCCATTCTCAGCTTTATAAGAGTGAAATAGCAGTATAATCACAAGTTTTATAAGCACTTAATTTGATTGCGACTTTCAGCTACTTGAGTATCTATAGACCCTATGGGATAATTTAATATCCTTCTCTGCAAATGGCATTTATATGTCAACAGGTCATGTTGAATATGCAAGCTTGAATGGAACGCATATTTTTAAGCTTATTGGCGAAGTGCGTGCTCAATCTTGTATCAGTCTAGACAAACTTCTTAGTCGAATTGAACAGCAATCAAATGTCGTTGGGGCAATCGTAGATTTAACCCAAACTACATTTATTGACAGTACGGTTTTAGGTGTACTTGCCAAGCTTGGTTTAAAGCTGAAGCAAACTCATCAGATTCAGGCTGTCATGTTATCTACCAATCCAGATATTACTACCTTGGCCAATAGTATGGGCTTGGGGCAGGTTTTTGTGATTTTAAATTACTGCGGTGATCCGAAAGTATGCACCCGTGAGTTAATTGAAGAGCACATTACCCATAATGTTATGTTAACCACTGTTTTAGATGCCCATAAAACATTGATGAAGTTAAATGAAAGTAACCAAAACATGTTTGAGCCTTTGGTGAAACAATTACAAAAAGAACAAGAGAGCTTAGAACAAGTGTCTCAGCAAAACGTATAAAAATATTTTTAGAGCTTATCTCCTATGACTTTACTCTCTGTTGTACAAATGAATTCCCAAGATGATATTGAAGCCAATTTCATTGTGATCGAGTCATTGATACAACAAAGTAAAGCCGGTGGTGCAGAGCTGATTGTTTTCCCGGAAAACTTTGTCTGTTTTGCCGCGGGAAAACAACGCGACACCGCAGCGCAGTTCGAAGCTATTCAGCAGCGTCTGGAAAAGCTGGCACATCAATATCAAATCTGGATTGTGGCAGGCACTCTCCCATGCCCGTTCCGTCCAGATGGCTCTACTATTACGGATGGTCGGGTACGTACGGTCAGCCTGTGCATTAGCCCGGAACGCACTGAAGCACGTTATGACAAGATTCACCTGTTTGACGTACAAGTGGGTGATGCGGTTGGTGGATATCAGGAATCGCAATTCTTTGAACCTGGAACAGATGTGGTCGTTGCCAAAACCCCGTTTGGTAATATTGGTCTGATGGTGTGCTATGACTTACGCTTTCCTGAATTGGCTTTAACTTTACGTAGCCAAGGCGCTCATATGCTGACTGCACCAGCTGCATTTACCTACACAACCGGTCAAATGCATTGGCAGTTACTGCTTCAGTCACGTGCGCTCGACAGCCAGTGTCAGGTTTTAGGCGCAGCTCAACAGGGCTGGCATGGCGAGAAACGTCAGACTTGGGGACATGCTGCCGCAACCAATAGTCGCGGTGAAATTTTAGATATCGTGCATACTGAAGGCGCAAGTTTGATTACTGTACCTTTTGATCTAGCTGAACAAAATGCCATCCGCAGTTCTATGCCTTTAATTCAGCATCGTAAAATCATCAATTTCTAATTCACCTGCCTTAAATTGAATTTTTAGCTTTAAATTTCTATAAAATTACAAAATCACTGCTTATTCTTTCTACAAAATCCCACACCATAACAGCTTAAATAAAAACGTAGAGATGATAAAAATGGCCTTAGAAAAAGCAGTCTATACAGCAAAAGCCAAAGCAACCGGTGGTCGTGACGGACGTGCAACCTCATCTGATGGAATTCTGGATGTTCAGTTAGCCGTGCCTAAAGAAATGGGCGGACCGGGTGGTGGCACCAATCCTGAACAACTTTTTGCCGCAGGTTATTCAGCCTGTTTTCTCGGTGCCATGAAATTCGTTGCCAATCGAGATAAACTCAATATCAGTAAAGATGCTTATATTGAAGGTGAAGTTGGAATTGGTCCGATTCCAACTGGCTTCGGAATTGAAGTAACCTTGAATATTCATTTAGAAGGTATGGATCAAGCAGAAGCACAAAAACTGGTGGATGCTGCGCATATTGTCTGCCCTTATTCCAACGCAACACGTAATAATATTAATGTGACTTTGAATGTGATGACCTAAGTAGAATCTAAATCTATCCTAAAATAAATCAGATAATTTTAGGATAGAGTCTATTCATCACATCTCAAATTTCTCATCCACATAAATTAAACTTGTTGATCTGATTCACTTAAAAAGTCAGATAAATGTCAGGTGAATCTAGCCATTTAGGGAATATCTCCAAACCCCATAAAATATATTGAGTTTTATTAAAAAATAATTTGCTGAGAAAAAGTCTCAACAGCATCATTAATTGAGATAAAAAGCTCAGAATCTAAGATATTTTTACTTTGGAGATGATTCGAACTAGGTAAAAGTTTTATCAAAATGAAGCCCAGCTAATCCCAGTCATCCGACTGCCCCATTTCGCACTCAACTGATAAAAAAAAATTACCGAACTTTGTTAAGTTCGGCAATTTATCAAATCATAAACAGTAAACAGAACTTCGTTTTAATCCGCAGCTTCATTGGTGACGCGTAGTACTTCTTCCAGAGTGGTTTTTCCTGCCAGTACTTTACGCAGACCATCATCACGGATTGAACCGGACTGTTTACGTGCATAACTTTCCAGCTCATATTCAGCCGCATTGCCATGAATCAGACGGCGCATCGGTTCATCGACAGGGACAATTTCATAAATCGCTGTACGTCCCATAAAACCGGTATGCGCACAGTGATCACAACCTTTCGGTTTCGGTAACTTCAGTTCAGCTCCGACATCCAGATGCCTGAAAATTTCGGTTTCAAACGCATCTGCGTCATGCCAGGTGGCACAGCGTGGACATAAAGTTCGAACCAAACGCTGGGCAATGACGCCAATCAGAGAACTGGCCAATAAGAAAGGTTCAATGCCCATATCTTTTAAACGGGTGACCGCACCAATTGCCGTATTGGTATGTAGTGTCGATAAAACCAAGTGACCTGTTAATGATGCCTGAACCGCAATTTCTGCCGTTTCCAGATCACGAATTTCACCGACCATTACCACATCTGGGTCCTGACGCAGCATGGCTTTTAAAGCACGAGCAAAGGTCATGTCCACTTTAGTATTGACCTGAGTTTGTCCAATGCCTTCCAGCTGATATTCAATCGGATCTTCTGCCGTTAAAATATTTTTTGAACCATCATTCAAGTCTGATAAAGCTGCATATAAGGTGGTGGTTTTACCCGAACCGGTGGGTCCGGTCACCAGGATAATGCCGTGTGGACGATGCACCAGATGAGTTAAGCGTTCATAATCCGGTTGCATCAAACCCAAGTGGGTCATATTGAGGCGTCCAGCCTGCTTGTCGAGCAAACGCATCACCACACGTTCCCCATGCGATGACGGCAACGTCGAAACACGGACATCCACTTCACGTCCAGCAAGGCGTAAGGAAATACGGCCATCTTGCGGAATACGCTTTTCAGCAATATCCAGTTTAGCCATAACTTTAATTCGTGACACCAACAATGGTGCCAGTTCACGCCGCGGCTGCACAATTTCACGCAGCTGCCCATCGACACGTAAGCGCACCGACAGTTTTTTCTCAAAAGATTCAATATGAATATCGGAAGCACCCACGCGAATTGCTTCTGACAATAAGGCATTGATCAGCCGGACAATCGGAGCATCATCTTCCTGATCCATCAGGTCTTCAGCTTCGGGTACCGAGTCGGCCAGACTGAGTAAATCGGGATGATCTTCCAGACCGGCTGCTACCTGTTGCGACTCACCGGTATCGCCGGCAAAACTGGAACTGAGTAATTGATGAAATTCCTGTTCACTACACAACTGGTGCTGTGCATGATGACCCAAATAGCGACGGGCTTCCTGAATCGCCAGCAACGGCGTATTTTCACGACGTACAATAAATGCCTGATCACCCTCGTAACGCAGCAATACGCCATGACGCTTGGCAAAACTATATGGTATTTGTAATTGTTTAAGTACTTGCATCAAAGTTTATAATGATGAATAAATTGATTTGAGTGTACTCTAAGCATAGGACAGCGTGAAGTCTGTTTTTCATGATTAAGTTATAAAGGAAATATGCCGTTGTCTAAAAACGATGAATTGATAGATGCAGAGCAGCCCAATTTAATCAAATGGTGGGGCGAACAAAGCTTTGAACTGAATCAGCCTAAAGCCTGGCAGTTTGGTTCACTGTTATTTCGTCTGACTCGTGGTCTACAGGAATGGCGCCTAGAATACCATCGCCCTCAAGTTCAATATGACTATGAACAGAAGTGGCATGCGATTGAAGATCCCAATTTTGGCTTTCCACAGCCGGTCAAAGTAGAACGTTATATGTTTAAGTCAACGCAAGATAAGTTACAGCTTATGCCGCGTTTGGCGGATCGCTCGGTGGTGATTAAACCGGTTGATCCTATTTATATCCCAGCAGGACAGCGCGGTACGCTGTATATCAGTACCCCGTTATGGATTGCAGGTTTTGTCGAAGGACAAAAAGATCCGCTGTTTGATATTCCAGTCATTCTACCTAAGGACACCTGGTTTGGCCCGAATCATCGTACCGGTGAAATTTGTTATGCCACCTCGGTCGATGGCCGTACTGAATTGCATCAGCTCAAGCCACGTGCTTTTCGCGCGGTGACCCCGATTGAATTTCATAATACCAGCCATCAACAACTGCGCTTTGACCGGATGAATGTGCCGGTTTCAGCACTTCCCCTGTTCTATAGTGAAAGTACCGAACGCTTATGGACTTCACAAATTAAAGTCTTGCATGAAGGTTCGGATCGACCGCCACGCATTCGAATTGAAAACCGTACCCCGCCTCATGCAGGCGAAGTGATGTATCTGCATCCGCCACGTGCTCCAGCCAGTGCTTTGTTTAATATGTTTGACTCGTTTTTCTAGGGGGCATTATGGCAGACTCCAATATTCCAAAAGAAATTACCAGCAGCCTTAAAGGTATTTTTACCAATATCAATACCGAACGCCTGACTGAAATTATCGTTGCCATTGTGCTGTGTTTTATCGGCTTTTTAATTGCACGTTTTGTCTCCAACACCTTTATTCGCACCATTGGTTCACGTTTTAATGCCCATCAAAGTCTGGTCTGGCGCCGCGGGATTTTCTATTTCATTTTCCTGATCTTTGTGATGGCTAGCCTAAAAGAAGCCGGCTTTAAACTGAGTGTATTTTTAGGTGCTGCCGGTATTTTGACGGTAGCCTTGGGTTTTGCTTCACAAACTTCTGCCTCCAACTTAATCAGTGGCTTGTTCTTAATTGGGGAAGGTTCTTTTGAAATTGGGGACACGGTACAAATGACCTTGATTCGTGGTCATACCATTGAAGGCGAAGTCATTTCGATTGATCTGCTTTCGGTGAAACTGCTGACTCAGGACAATGTCTATGTTCGCGTACCGAATGAACAGCTGATTCGTGCTCCCGTCTATAATCTGTCGAAATTTCCGATTCGGCGGATTCCAATTACTTTAGCCATTAATTTCCATGAAGACATTATTAAAGTTCGGGAAGTACTGCTGGATGTAGCCAATAAATATCCTCTGGTTTTAGCCGACCCGAAACCAGCGGTCACGGTTACCGCCTTCCGTGAATCGTCGATTGAACTGTTATTTGCGATTTGGTGTAACCGCGAAAACTTTTTAAAAGTGCGTGATGAGATGCAGGAACGCATCCGTAACGGCTTTTTGGATAATCAGATTGAAATTCCTGTACCGAAAATGGGCTTTGTTGACCGTCCGGCAACTGTCCAGCCATTGAATGAAGAAGATATTGATCAGTACGCGAATGCTAAAGAAGTAAAGCGTGAGGCGCGGTTGAAATAATTCTTTTTTATCATTTAATCCTCCCCGACCCTCCTTTATAAAAGGAGGGAGAATCCAATCAAATACTTATTTAGATTCGCCCCCCCCTTTTATCAAAGGGGGATTTAGGGGGATTTTTGCGGTAAAGAACCCTCAGGAATCGGGGCAATATATGCAATTAGCAACATCACAAAACCTGCACCCAGGAATGAGATCACCCGGGTCAAAGTCCCGATATGCGATAAATCAAACAACACCAGTTTCAAAGTGACAATTACCAAAATGCTGCCACCCAAAATCCAGACTGAACGCAACTTTTTACGACTGGCCAGACTCATGGTCATAAAGGCCAAACTGACCCACAACAAAGTCAGACTCAGTTGAACGGTTGCATTCCCCCATACCGCCAGCTCATTAAACGGCGTACCCAAATAAACATGTAATGCACGCAGCACGATATAACTGCTGAGCCAGAGCAAACTCAGCACCATCAGCACCGCGACAATGCCTTGATCCAGTCCCGATTTAACCTGCAAGGACAACATCCAGATAAAGCACGCCAGCATGGCAATACTGACCAGATCAAAAGGATTGATGATCGGCAGGATATAACCCTGAAAGGCCTGCTGGGTAAACAGTTGCGAACAGACAATCCAGGTTGCCATCAGCAGCAAACTACTGCGCGCTTGCCAGAACATTTTCCAGTCCGGATTATCCAGTTGCCAATAACACCAGGCACAGAACAGTAAAGGTAAAATTACCACACTGATATAAGGCATGCCGGGAAATAGCGTTAAGCTGGTCATGGCCAAACTGGTCAGGGTACCAAAACTGACCCATTCTTTTTCAGTCCGCACGCCCAACAGCGGACGCAGCCACAATACAGTCAGCATCAATCCGGAGAATGCAAAACCTACGCGGTCAAACATGGTCGGCCAAATAATCATGCCCTGCTGACTTTGATCAATCACAATAATCAGGGCAAATACCAACACCGGAATGAGGCCCAGCCATTTCGGAAACAGCCATGACCATGTGGCTTTACAACGCAGCAGGACTTCATTCATCAGCAGATAGAAGCCACTGACAATTAACAGACTCATCACCAGTTGACTGGGATTCTCAATTTCATCGAGCAACAGCACAATCAACATTGTGGTTGCAGACAACATCTGTAAACAATGAAAAGCGATGGTTGAATTGGTCAGCTGATTCCTGAAAGATTCTCGGCCATTCGCGACTAAGACCACAGCAAAATAGCTCAGACATAAGCCCCAATACATTTCATTGGGAAATTCATTCAGCTCTACCAAGTAATACAAACTGGATAAGCCGGCAACAATCATCAGTCCCATGGCCAGATAACGGCTGATCTCTGAATGACGATACAGGGCATAAGTAAAAATAATCAGCCCTTCCACAGCCCAGCCAATCACGCTCCATTGTTTATGCAACAGAATCGGTGGAATCAGGGCCAGGAAAATCAGCATTAAACTGAAATAGCTTTGTGAAATCAGCTGCACCGCCTGATGGCGTTTTGAAAGTTGATACAGACCTGCGTACACAGCTGCAAAAACCAGACTCGCTCCGGCTTGCCATCGTATCTCTTCAAAATGCATTAGATAAATAAAAATATAACCGACCAGAGGTGCACCAAAAATCAGGGCAATATCTAAAGCAGGTTTCAGCTTGAACTGAGCCAGATCTTCTTTGGCTAACAGCTGGCTGAAACGAAAACTCAGCCAGACAAAGATTGCCGTATGCACCGCCACCAATACGGTTAAGGTATTTTTTTCAAATTCTTTGCCGTGATAAAAGGCATACCCTCCTCCCACAAAAACCGTCATTAAGAAAGCAATTTGATTCAGCATTTTCCATGGGCGCAAGGTACTTAAAATCGCAACGGCCAGATTGATCACCACATAATAGGCAATCAGCTCAATCGCTGTCGCATTGCGCACCGGCAAGGTAAAGGGCGCAATATAGGCAATGATCATGGCCATTAGCGCCAGTTCAATGGATTGTTGTTTTAGGCTGAGGATCAGGGTCACGCCCATAATCAGGGCAAAACATACTCCAGCGATGGCGAGCGTTGGAATCACGGCATTATAATACGCAAAAAACAGGGTCAAAAATAATGCGGCTAAGCCCAAACCTTCCAAGGCCAGGGCAAAACTGCGGTTTTTACTTTGCATCCAGTAACCGAGTCCGGTCACTGCCGCACTGACCGCTGCTACAATCGCCAGTTTGAATGCCAGACTGAGTTGCCAATGTTCGGTCGCAAAACGCAATAACAAGATGATGCCGATGACCAGCACCAGGATCGCAACTTTTAATACTGGATTGCCTTGAAAAGTCCACTGCTTTAACTGTTCAATCAATCCCGAGGTAGATGGGACAGCTTGAGATTCAGGAGGTTGAGCTGGTGGATTTTCAACAGTCGGATAAGCCAGCGTTTGAGTATGCTGCAATCGCGTTTGAATCTGGTTTAATAAGCCTTCTAAACGGCGCAACCATCTGAGAAAGAAAAAAATCCAGCCTGTAATCCCCACCGCAATTGCAAACTCCCAATCGAGAATGCCGCCGACAATGGCAATAATGGAGCACAGATATAAAGGAACTTTAGACGTTTCTTGGACAGAAAGATTTTTTGTTTCAGCTATTTGTATAGCTGGGGACTGAATGGCATCGACATATTGCATGATACTCACCACAAAGGCCAAGCCACACAAATAAGTAAATGTGCGTGCCTCTAGAAACCATGCACCCACCCCGACAATAATCAGCACCATCAGCCAAATCATCCGGATTTCGCTCTGCCCTTTCCCCATTTTTTATTTATCTCAATCCTGATTAACTTGATCATACATCAGCTGTGACTTTGATTTTTAAGCATTCATCAGATATTCGGTAACATGCTTGTTTGATGATGTGTCTATGTTCATCGGCAAAATCACGTACAATAAGCTCGTTATTTGAATTAGGAATCTTTCAATGCCACCATTTGTTTTGGTCGATGGCTCATATTTTTTATTTCGTGCATACCATGCACTACCGCCCCTAACCACTTCGACTGGTTTACAGACCAATGCAATTCGTGGTGCCATTTCTGCCATTCAAAAGTTGATGCGCCGTATTCAACCGACGCATATGGCGGTGATTTTTGATACGCCTGAGCCGACGTTCCGTCATCAGCTTTCACCGATTTATAAAGGTGACCGTCCAAGTATGCCGGATGAACTGTCGCAGCAGATTCCCTATCTTCACAACCTGATCCGCGCTTTGGGTATTCCTTTACATACCCTTCCCGGTGCTGAAGCGGATGACGTGATTGGTACTTTGGCTAAACGTGCCGAAGCTAAAGGTTATCAGGTGCTGATTTCGACCGGCGATAAAGACATGGCGCAGCTGGTTACGGACAAAGTCACTCTGGAAGACAGCTTTAAAGATAAGCCGATGGATGTAAATGCTGTCTTTGAAAAATTCGGGGTATGGCCAAATCAGATTATCGATTATTTGACTTTAATGGGCGATGCTTCCGATGGCATTCGTGGTGTACCGGGTGTCGGAGCGAAAACCGCGGCCAAACTTTTGAACGAATATGGTTCAATCGGTGGCATTTTAGAAAATGTCGATAAAATTAAAGGCAAAGTCGGTCAAAGCATTAAAGACAATGTGGAAGGCATTACCCTGGATCATCAGTTGGCCAGTATTGTCTGCGACCTGGATATGGGTCTTTGTTATGAAGATTTAAAACTTGGCGATCCAAATGTTGAAGAACTGCGCCGACTCTATACCGAACTTGAGTTCCGTAACCAGTTACAGTCGCTCGATCATCCTAATAATCCGAATAATTCAGTCTATAAACAGGCGGCTAAGAGTATTGAGACTGATATAAATACCACAGCTGTCATTAACACTGAAGATGAGGCAGAGCTGACCAGTGTGGATGATCAACTCGGAAAAGCCAATTATCATACCGTTTTAACTCAGGCTGACTGGGACAACCTGTTTACTCGTTTCAGTACTGAAAAACGCTTTGCCTTTGATACCGAAACCACCAGTCTGGATTATCGTATTGCGGAGATGGTTGGCTTTTCGGTGGCATTTGATGCCAATGATGCTTATTACATTCCGCTGACCCACGACTATGAGGGTGCACCGGAACAGCTGAATCGTGAAACCATCCTGGCGCAAATTAAACCGATTTTAGAAGATGCTAGCGTTGAAAAAATTGGACATCATTTAAAATATGATGCGCACATTTTGCAAAATCACGGTATTGAACTGCAAGGCTGGTATTTCGATACCATGCTGGCCTCTTATGTTCTAAATTCAGTGGCGACCCGTCACGGTATGGATGATGTGGCCCGTGTTTATCTCAGTCACTTAACGACCACTTATGAACAAGTGGCAGGTAAAGGGGCCAAACAGAAAACTTTTAACCAGATCGAGATTGAAACAGCTGCGCATTATGCCGCTGAAGATGCGCATGTGACCTATCGTCTTTACGAAGTCTTGTCGAAGAAATTACAGGCCATTCCTGAACTGAACAATATTTTGCACAATATTGAAATGCCGGTGGCGCGTGTACTGACTGTCATGGAAGAAAATGGCATCGAACTGGATCTGAAGTTTTTAGATCAATTGAGTGTCGACTTTTCTAATACCATTCAAGACCTTGAAAACCAGATTATTGAGTTGGCAGGTCAACCGTTTAATGTCAGCTCGCCCAAACAGGTCGGTGAAATCCTGTTTGACAAACTCGGACTGAAAGGCGGCAAGAAAACAGCAACCGGTCAATACAGCACCAATGAAAGTATTCTGGAAAAGATTGAACATCCGATTACCGATTTAATTTTGCAATACCGTGGTCTTTGTAAACTGAAAAGCACCTATACCGACGGTCTGCAAAAACAGGCCAACAATGACAGTGGCCGTGTGCATACCAGTTATCATCAGGCACTGACAGCTACAGGTCGTTTATCCTCAACCGATCCAAACCTGCAAAACATTCCGATTCGTGAAGAAATTGGCCGCCAAATTCGTAAAGCCTTTATTGCTCCTGAAGGCCGCATCGTGCTGGCAGCCGATTATTCACAAATTGAACTGCGTTTAATGGCCCATCTTTCCCAGGATGAAGCCTTGGTCGATGCCTTTAATCACGGTCAGGACGTACACCGCCGTACTGCTGCCGAAGTGCTGGGAATTGCGCTGGAAGATGTCACCAATGACCAGCGTCGTCAGGCCAAAGCTGTTAACTTCGGTCTGCTCTATGGCATGTCCGAATTTGGTCTGATTCGTCAGCTTGGCTTTACCCGTGAAGAATCACAAAACTACATCAAGCAATATTTCCATCGTTATCCTGGCATTTATGAATATATGCAACGTACGCGTCAGATCGCTTTGGAACAGGGCTTTGTCGAAACCATTTCAGGTCGCCGTTTATATACCCCTGATATTGATGCGCGCAACATGATGGTGCGTAAAGCTGCTGAACGTGCTGCCATCAATGCCCCACTTCAAGGAAGTGCTGCAGACATCATTAAAATAGCCATGATTGAAGTCGATAAAATGTTACCGAAAGATCAGGCTAAAATGCTGTTACAGGTACACGATGAATTGGTATTTGAAGTTGATGCCGAGATTGCCGATGATCTGGCACCGAAACTGGCTGAAGTGATGCAATCGGTAATCCAGCTTTCCGTACCGCTGATTGTCGAAGTCGGTAAAGGCATGAATTGGGATGAGGCGCATTAATCCACAGATTTCCCCTCTTTTTAAAGAGGGGTTAGGGGAGATTCCTTTTCCCTCCTTCTAGAAGGTGAGGAATATATTCAGCAAGAGGATGGAGGTCATTTTTTAAAGCCCCTCTCTTGCGTAGCAATGCTACTCATCTCTCAGAGTGAGAGGAATTTTTCCAATAAAAAAGGACTCTATCGAGTCCTTTTTTATTGTCCAGATTTTACTGGCTAAACGTTAAAGTCCGGTCAAAAGTGCAATTGCCACTTCATTCATAATAATTTCAGCAATATATAAAGCAAAGAATGCCACAATTGGAGACAGATCAATCATGCCCATATTCGGCAAGATACGGCGGAACGGTGCCAGTAAAGGTTCTGCCAGTTCCTGAATCACTTCAATATACGGTGAACGGGACTGGGTAAACATCACCACCCAACTTAAAATAATCGTTGCAAAAATCAGGTAACGACAGAAACGGATCAGGTCTTGAATCATGGTGACGAAGGTTAAAATCACCAGATGTACCGGACTGTTCGGCATAGCCCCTGAAAGGTACATTACCCCAAAAATCTTGAGTAAATATAAAATTACCACCAATGCTAAAGCTGCCAAATTAACGCGGCCTTTTGCTACTGTTGGAAAAATACGCCCAAACACATCCACGATTTTTGTCGCTTTTACCGTAGACATGACCACGGGATTATAAGCATTCACCGCTGCAAGCTGCATAAGAAAACGGAAAAACACGAGCAAAATCGCTACGTTAATGATAATGCCAAAAATTAGCGCAGAGTTTGCACCCATACTGGAACTTTCCTAAATAAAAACGAGTTATTTGCTACTTTCACTTAGCTCTTGAGCAAGTTCCTGACTGCGCTTTTGTGCTGCAGCCAAAGCGGCCTGAATATTTTGAGAGATTTGTGCACGGTCAAACACTTCAAGTGCAGCCTGAGTCGTGCCGTTTGGAGAGGTCACATTTTTACGCAGTTCTGCCGGAGTATTGGAACTGGTAATCGCCATTTGTGCCGCACCTAAAGCGGTTTGTAAAGTCAGTGCAGTCGCTACTTTCTCATCCAGCCCCAAGTTTTTACCTGCACGAATCATGCTTTCCATCATATAGAAGAAATAAGCGGGACCCGAACCTGACACTGCCGTTACCGCATCAATCTGTGCTTCAGAATTCACCCAAAGGGTTAAACCGGTTGCAGCTAAAACCTGACTGGCCAATTCACGATCTTGTGCATTCACCGCTTCGGTTGCATACAAGCCATGTGCTCCGGTTTGTACTAAAGCAGGCGTGTTCGGCATCACGCGAACAATGCGATCAGTTTCTAAAAGATCGGCAATGGTCGCAATTTCAGCACCCGCCACAATCGACATCACCAATTTACCATCAAATAAACCTTTTAGTGGTTTTAATACACTGGCCAATACTTGCGGTTTTACTGCAAAAAGGACGATATCGGCATCACGAATGGCAGCAATATTATCATCGGTCACCTGTACATCTTTTTCTGCTAACAAAAGACGGACTTTCTCGACCGGATCAGAAACTGTAATACGTGTTGGTGCTAAACCCCGTGAAATGAGCCCGCCAATTAAGGCTTGAGCCATATTTCCGCCACCAATAAAACAAATATTACAATTTAAAGCTGCACTCATGGATTTATACTCGACTTAGAATTTTTTAACTAAGAGATTAAATTTGGTTGCCATCCACCGACTTCACAATATTCAGATTGAGCTAACCAAAACCCTTTTGGTGTAAAAACACCAAGCATAACATTATCTATGCTTAATATTTGAATTCTATGACGCTGCCAGGGAAAAATTTGTGCTTGCTGAATGGCTTTTTTTAGTGGCCAGGTCCCGACTCGTCCATATAAATGTATTTTTTCTCCACCTTGTCGCAGCACCAGATTCAGTTTTTTTCCCAGCAATGCGGCTGAAAGACCTATTTTTGCAGTTTTAGTAACATAGTTTCCTGAAAGAACGTCAATCCTTTGATTTAACTGCAAACACAGGGTTTGTTCAGCAATATCCCTTTCATTTTTTTCAGCCAAATATTCTGCGGCACTTAAGCGGAAAAGTGTCTGCTGATAGCGCAGATAATAATATTGATTCCAGTGCAATGCAGCCTGAGCATCAGCTTTGGACTGAATTACTTCATGTAACAAGCGCTCCACCATCTCAAAACTCGGACGATAGCTATCCTGCCCCTTCATCCAAGCGGATAGCAGTTGTCTTTGACGTGCACTTGATAATTGAGATAATTTTTTTAAATCCAGTTCAGTGGCCGATCCGCAAAGTGCTAAATCTTGTTGCAATACTTCTTGCAGAATTTCGTCAGCATCCTGCATAAGATAACTGGTTCGGCTGAGTGCCTGCTGCATTTTAGGATAACGTTGTTGCAACAGCGGCCACAATTCATGACGGCACCAGGCTCGATCATAATAAGTATCTAAATTGGTGGGATCTTCAATATTCTGCACATTCAGCTGGGCGGCCCATTGGCAAATCTGCTCACGCGAAAGATCCAGCAGCGGTCGCCAAATGGTGAATTGCTCACGTACATCCACCTGTTTCATCGCAGCCAGTCCATGCACACCGGCACCTGAAAGTAAGCGCAACATTAAGGTTTCAGCCTGATCTTGCTGATGATGCGCCAGAACTAAAATTTCATTGGGTTTGAGATGTTTTGAATAAGCCTGATAACGTGCGTTACGGGCTTGATGTTCCAGATTTCCTGCTTGCACATTGACCGCTTCAACAATATATGGGACTTTCAAAGCCGCGCATTGATCAGATACAAACTGGCCCCAATCGGCACTGATGTTTTGTAACTGGTGATCGATATAGATCGCGCGGATTTTTTCAGGAAATAAATCAGACATCAGATGTAAAAGCAGCATGGAATCCATGCCGCCGCTACATCCAATTAAGAAAGTGCTCTCGAGAGGAAAGCACTGGATTTGCTTTAAGACGCTAGACCGGAATTGTCGCTGCCAAACTTCATTAAACGCTGGTAACGTGCTTCGCATCTTTCATTCGCATCCATCGATTGCAATTCTTCTAAAGCCTGTTGTAACACATCTTTAAGGTCTTGCATCACTTTTTCAGGCTGCAAATGTGCGCCTTCACCTTCATCAACCACGTATTCAACAATGCCCATTTGTTTTAACTTTTCAGCAGTTAATGCCAGGGCTTCACTGGCTTGTTCTGCTTTCTCGGCTGTTTTCCATAAAATGGATGCACAACCTTCAGGAGAAATCACAGAATAAATACTGTGAGACAGCATCACGACACGATCTGCCACACCAATACCCAGTGCACCACCTGAACCGCCTTCACCCAATACAGTTGCAATTACTGGAACTTTCAGGCTTGAAAGCTGTGCCAGACTGGTGGCAATGGCTTCTGCCTGACCGCGTTCTTCTGCGCCTACACCCGGATATGCACCCATAGTGTCAATGAAGGTAAATACCGGTAACTTGAAACGCTCTGCCATATCCAGCAAACGCTGTGATTTACGGTAGCCTTCAGGATTACTCATACCGAAGTTGTGTTGCAATTTTTCACGCGTGCTGCGGCCACGGTGTTGCCCAACAATCATCACTGGCTGACCATTAAAACGTGCCAAGCCACCGATCATTGCACCATCGTCACCAAATACCCGATCTCCATGTAAAGCATCGAATTCAGTGAAAATTTCACCAACATAATCCAAAAATTGCGGACGTTCTGGATGACGCGCAATTTGAACCGTTGTCCATGCTTTAGATTGAGCAGCTTTATTTTTCATAGGTCGACCATTATCCCTAAATTAACAATAACTTGTTAACCAATCACTTGTTAATAGATAAATTGTTCCGACTGAATATTCAATTCAATATCCCAATGCTTAAACTGCACCTGTTCATCATGCAAGTCTGCTACAAGCAAAGGCCATTGTTTGGCATCGCCAGAAACGCTGAGTTGCCATTGTTGCTCATTGACAACACTTAATTCAATGGCAGGAAGCATCTCATCGCTACGACTATGATTCAGCAAAACAGCTAAACGAAGCAATAGACATAAGTACACAAGTTTGCTACCACCGACTTTTGAAACATCGACCCGTGCATCACCGCGAAGTTTACGACGATGATGAGCGACCAAATGTGACAAATGGTTTTGATCAATTTGCGAGAAACCGGGAATATCCGAATGTTGCAATAAATAAGCCCCATGGCGATGGTAACCACTGTGACTAATCGCCAAACCAATTTCATGCAAACATGCAGCACGACGCAGTAAGTCACTGTCATCATTGGTTAAATTTAGAGATTTCGCAACACCGTTAAACAATTGCTGTACCGTATTGGCTACACGTTCAGCTTGTTTGGTATCTGCATTATAGCGTCCCATCAAGGCATGCACAGAACGGTCACGAATGTCTTCATGCTGGAAACGTCCCAACAAGTCATACATCACGCCTTCACGTAAAGCCCCATCTGAATAGACCAGTTTGTCTAAACCCAAGACATCAAATACGGCATATAAAATGGCAATACCTGCTGGCAAAACTGCTCGGCGGTCTTCTTTTAAACCATCAAATTCCATTTCAGTGACATGCTTATATTTAAGCAGTTTATCTTTGAGTTTTTCTAGACCTTCACGGGTGAGCTCTTCTTTTTCATTGCTCCAGCCCATGTTCACTGTAATCTGACGACAGGCTTTAATGGTTCCGCTTGAACCGACTACGGTATCCCACCCTGCCGCTTTATAGGTATTGGCAATTCCTGAAATTTCTTTGCGGGCAGCAGTCACCGCTTTATCGAAACTTTTCTGGTTAATTTCGCCATCCATAAAATAGGCTGTGGTAAATGCCACACAGCCCATTTGTACAGATTCCGTATGAATCGGCTCGAATGCTTCGCCAATAATCAGTTCAGTCGAGCCACCACCAATATCAATCACCAGACGACGGCCACTGTTGGCCATGGTGTGTGAAACGCCCAGATAAATCAGACGGGCCTCTTCACGACCGGCGATAATTTCAATCGGTTTAGGTAAGATTTCAGCAGCTTTCTGAATGAATTCGTGACCATTTTTTGCCTGACGTAACGCATTGGTCGCGACAATACGCAAGCGGTTGGGTTGCACAGAACTCAGACGTCCAACAAAACGCGCCAGACAGGCCAGACCACGTTGCTGTGCAGCTTCGGTCAAATTTTTATTTTCATCCAGACCCGCTGCCAATTGTACTTTTTCTGACATCGAAGCCACTTTTTTTACTTCGCCATGATCTACACGTGCAATAGCCAAGTGAAAGCTGTTCGACCCCATATCGATGGCAGCAAGTAACTCTTCATCAATCAAAAAATCAGACATTATTCAAACGAACCTATAAGAATTATGCTTAGAGTAATTCACATACATGCAATTTAAAAGCCATTTATTAGCTCAAATGAAGCAGTTTTTTAATCCATTAAAAAAATAAACTTCTTTGCTCAATCATTTTTTCAATAACGAGCAGTGATTCCTAAAGTCAAAATAACAAATAGATTTTTAGCAAGTAATGAATTCGCTAGTGCAATAAGGAGGCTATTCGTTTCCTATCGTTTATCCTGCATTTTAAAGCAGTGTTTAAAACTGGCTCAAAGAAGTCATTTATGCGAAACAATAGGTGTTTATTAGTGCCTCAAACGATATTTTGAGCTCCTGATTTTGACCTTTCAAAACTAGATAAACTCCCTCCACAAAGGCAGCAGGATTGAATCAATTCAATAAGGCCGTGCGGGTTTAAAAATTCAATATTCAATCCTTTTGAAGTAGGAAAAAGATCAATTGTAGGACACGATAATCAATATCGTGAGCATCAATTAGACAAACTCAATATAATGATTGAAAATTTACATATCCCTCTACATAGTTAAACGAGGCTATGTAATACTTATAGTTATAGAACTAACTTAAAATTTTATTTGGAGCATATCCATGTCTGGCAATATCGTAAACACAACTGATGCGAACTTCGAAGCGGACGTTTTACAATCTGACGTTCCTGTACTTGTCGATTTCTGGGCAGGCTGGTGTGCACCGTGTAAAGCCATTGCACCTGTACTAGAAGTATTGTCTACAGAATTCGAAGGCAAAGTTAAGGTTGTTAAAGTTGACGTAACTGCTTGTGAAGCGACTGCCGTAAACTACAATATCCGCAACATTCCAGCTTTATTAATGTTCAAAAATGGTGAAGTTGTCGCTCAACAAGTCGGTGCTGCACCAAAATCTAAATTGACTGCTTTCATTGAAGAAAACATCTAATTGAAACCCGTGTAATTTGATACAATACGCTATCTCCGGATAGCGTATTTTTTTCGTCTATAAATTGACAAAAATATGATTAGCTCTTATATTGCTTGTTCAAGGAATAAAGGATTTCTAATCCGCCATTTTCTTACAAGACACAACACATAAGATCGCCGCTCGGCAACAGAAATTGTTTTTACACTTTTCTCTTCGAAACAATGAATCAGACCTCTGAATTGTTATTGTGCAAATACAATTGCGTTACTTTTATTGCGTGTAAGCGGCTCAATGTTGCTCCCTTTTCTCATCCATATCCCAGAATTTTAATTCTATCTGACCCCCTATGAATTTAACTGAACTCAAGAAAAAACCGATTGGCGAACTCATCAAGATTGCCGAGTTTATGGGCCTAGAAGGAATGGCTCGTAACCGTAAGCAAGACATCATTTTTGCCATCTTAAAACGCCATGCAATGAATGGCGAAGAGATTTTTGGTGATGGTGTTCTAGAAATTCTGTCTGATGGTTTTGGTTTCCTCCGCTCAGCAGCAGGCTCTTATCTTGCTGGCCCAGATGACATTTACGTCAGCCCATCACAAATTCGCCGTTTCAACTTACGCACTGGTGATACCATTACCGGTACAATTCGCCCACCTAAAGAAGGCGAACGCTATTTTGCTCTTTTAAAAGTTAATCAAATTAACTACGACACGCCTGAAAACTCACGTAACAAAATCCTGTTCGAAAACTTGACCCCATTGTTCCCGACTGAACAATTGGTGATGGAACTGGGTAATGGTACCACTGAAGATTTGACTGCCCGTGTGGTTGACTTGGTAGCTCCTATTGGTAAAGGTCAACGTTCTATTATTGTTGCGCCGCCCAAAGCGGGTAAAACCATGTTGTTACAAAACATCGCCCAGTCGATTGTACGTAACAATCCTGAATGTTTCCTGATTGTACTTCTGATTGACGAACGTCCTGAAGAAGTGACCGAGATGGAACGTACCGTCCGTGGCGAAGTCATTGCTTCAACCTTTGATGAATCACCAGCTCGTCACGTACAAGTGGCTGAAATGGTGATTGAAAAAGCCAAACGTTTGGTAGAACACAAAAAAGATGTGGTCATTCTGCTTGACTCGATTACCCGTCTTGCACGTGCCTATAACACCGTAATTCCTTCTTCAGGTAAGGTTTTGACCGGTGGTGTAGATGCACATGCGCTTGAACGTCCAAAACGTTTCTTCGGTGCTGCACGTAATATTGAAGAAGGTGGTTCACTCACCATTATCTCTACTGCCCTGATTGAAACAGGCAGTAAGATGGATGAAGTGATCTACGAAGAATTCAAAGGTACAGGTAACCAGGAAATTACACTGGATCGCCGTATTGCTGAAAAACGTGTATTCCCGGCTATGAACATTAAGAAATCAGGTACGCGTCGTGAAGAGCGTCTCATGAGTGAAGATAACTTACGTAAGGTCTGGATTTTGCGTAAATTATTGCACACTCAAGATGAATTGGCTGCGATGGAATTCTTGCTAGATCGCATGAAAGAAACCAAAACCAATGATGATTTCTTCGATCAAATGAAGCGTAAAGCCACCAACTAAGCTGGTTGTTATTCTTTTTTATATAAAAAGGCTATCTACAGGATAGCCTTTTTATTTGGTTGACTTAACTTACATAAAGCTACAATTGCTCAATTTCTATGTAACCTTAAGATGCAGGTTAATCTTTCTTTTAAATCTTAATTTTAAAAAACTTTAGTTTTTAGCGAGTTATTTAGTACTTATCCAATATAAATCTTCCAATTGATTGTTATTTTCTGTTAAAAAAACGCTCACTTTTTATCTTTTTTTGCATTTTTTAACACACGCCTAGTAGTAATTCAAAATGCGCAGTGATAGCATATTCGCAGACCAGTTAGACTGCCTTTGCATTGTTACTGCCTAACAAATTTTAGGAAGAATAAAAGCACTCAACAGGCTAACATAGGTTATTTTTAATCTCATATTTTAGAGAGTGATGCCATGTTATTCAAAAAAATCGCTATTGCTGCTGCAGTTGCTACTACTTTAGCTTTCGTTGGTTGTGCTAAAAAA
>NZ_DJDC01000061.1:0-675 GCF_002430855.1 Acinetobacter sp. UBA5934
TTCCGATCTTGGAAAATGGCTTAGCCCCACAGGGCAAGGTGTTGTGCTGCCACTGGCGTTATCCAATTGAAGGATTTGCCCTGAAGGGTGAAGACGTACATCAAGTGTTGAGGCAACAATTTAGCCTCAATCATTATTTGAATCTTAATGATCCCGATTTTATAATAGACTTGTGGAGTAAGGACTCCACCACTTTAGCTGCTAAAGAGGGATTGCTATGATTGGAATTGTGATTCCTGCCTGTAATGAAGAGCATTATTTGCAAGATTGTCTGAATGCTATTCAAAACGCGGTAGAGGCATTACCCGATACAAAAACAAAAGTGCAGGTGCTGGTCGTGCTGGACAGTTGCAATGATCGGTCTTTGGAAATTGTGCAGCATGCAGGAGTGGACTATCTGGAGTGCAATTTTCATTGTGTTGGAAAAGTGCGTGATCTCGGGGTTCGCCATATGATCCGTTTGGGCGTCACCTGGATTGCCTGTACGGATGCCGACTCGTGTGTCGATTCGCAGTGGTTGTTACAACAGCTTAATCACCAACCGGCAGATGCAATCTGTGGCGTAGTAGAAGTGGATAGCTGGAAAAAATTTTCTGCACTGACCCGAAAAAACTATCTGGCGCATTATCAGGATACGATGGACCATAGCCATATTCATGGTGCCAATTTGAGCCT
>NZ_DJDC01000061.1:871-3240 GCF_002430855.1 Acinetobacter sp. UBA5934
TCTCCTATATTCAGTCCGGGGGCTTTGAAGCTTTATCCAGTCATGAAGACGTGCAGCTGATCAAGCGGATGATAGACATGGATTTCAATGTGATCTGGAGTAATCTGGTCCGGGTTAAAACCAGTAGTCGATTGCACGGGCGTGCACCTGAAGGCTTTGCAAATTTTCTCTATCAGCTTGAATATAACAGTGAAGTATAAATATTCAATCAAGTTTGTATAACAATTAAAAGAAAACTGGCTGAAAAACTTGAATCCTTGTCTTAACTTAATTTAAATATTTATCTTTAGATAAAAGAAAAATCCGCCACTATTCTATCCTGAAAATAAAATATGGATCATGAGATACCATGTGATCGTTATTTTGCTGCCATAAAATTGAAGACAGGATTTCACTGCATAAAGAGAATCATACATGAATGCAAATTGCCTGAAAAACCTATTGTTTCGGATGGCCCAGACTTAACTCGCTTAATGAAGTAGCTGTGTCATGAAAGGTTATTTTTCCTTAAAAACCGTATTGATTTTATTGAAACACAAGAAATTGAAACTTGACTGAAATACTGGGAAATTCGTAATTGTACAAATCCAAATACTTTAAGATTCAGGTATAATCGAAAACATCTTATAAATATGTATACGTGAGGAGATCACATGACTGTAGATGTCACTGAAACCATTACCCAAACTGTTCATCCTGCGTTTCAGTTGATACGTCAACACCATGTTGAGGCCTTAGACATTTTTGTGTCTGAATATAAACATAAAGTGACCGGTGCAACCCATTATCACCTTGCCAGTGATCTGGATGAAAATGTCTTTCTGGTGGCGTTCCGTACTCAACCGATGGATTCAAAAGGCGAGGCGCACATTTTAGAACATACGGCATTATGCGGTTCTGAAAAATTCCCTGTTCGTGACCCGTTCTTCCTGATGATTCGCCGTTCACTCAACACCTTTATGAACGCATTTACTTCAGCAGACTGGACAGCTTATCCTTTTGCAACGCAAAACAAAAAAGACTTTCAAAACTTGCTGGAAGTGTATTTAGATGCCGCTTTTGCTGCGAATTTAAATGAACTGGATTTTGCTCAAGAAGGCATTCGTATTGAGCTGGAAAATGGCGAACCGGTCTATAAAGGCGTGGTGTTTAACGAAATGAAAGGGGCGATGAGTTCTCCTTCAGATCAGCTGTATCATCAACTGGCGCATCATTTATTCCCGAAAACCACCTATCATTACAATTCAGGCGGCGATCCTAAAGATATTCCAGATTTAACTTACCCAGAGTTAGTCGATTTCTATAAGTCACATTACCACCCAAGTAATGCGGTATTTATGACATTTGGCAATGAATCTGCCTATCATTTACAAGAACAATTTGAAACTTTGGCCTTGTCTAAATTCGAGAAAGGTCAAACCCTGCATTCAACGCCTGAAACACGTTTAACTGCACCGATTGAAGTGACAGAAACCTATGCTTTAGATGCAGAAGATTTAAAAGATAAAACCTATCACATCATTTCATGGTTATTGCCTCAGGCTAGCGATATTAAATTGCGCTTGGGTATGCGTCTGGTTGAAGGAATTTTACTGGAAGATTCCGCGTCGCCATTACGTCATTACCTGGAAACCTGTGACTATGCACAATCTACTGGTCCAATCATGGGCGTAGATGATTCCAATTTTGAAATGACTTTCTTCTGTGGCGTACAGGGTTCAAACCCGGAACATGCACAAGAATTTAAAGACGGCGTATTTAAGGTTCTTGAAGACGTTGCCTCTAAACCGGTTGATGCTGAAATGGTGGATGCGATTTTGCATCAGATTGAATTGCATCAGCGTGAAATCAATGGCGACGGTATGCCGTATGGTTTAAGCCTGATTTTAAACGGTTTAGGCAGCGTGATTCACCACAGCGATCCCATTGATGTTTGGGACGTAGACACGGCCATTGAGCAAGTTAAAGAAGAACTTAAAGACCCAATGTGGCTGTCAAATCTGATTAAAGAGCATTTGCTGGATAATACCCATCGCGTGCAAATGACTTTGGTGCCAGATGCAACCAAATCGGCTAAAGAAGCGGAAGCTGAAAAAGCACGTTTGGCTGAGATTGGGGCTAAGCTGACTGATGAACAGAAAGCTGAAATCATCAAGCAAACCGAAGCCTTAAAAGTTCGTCAAGATACACCGGATGACATGAACCTGTTGCCGAAAGTAGGGTTAGAGGATGTCCCGGCGGATCTGCATATTGTACAGGGTCAATTGCGTGAAATTATCAGCAATAATCTGGATACACCTTTGAATCTGTACCATGCTGGTACCAACGGTATTTACTATCAACAGGTGTTGGTGAAAATTCCAGATGAA
>NZ_DJDC01000114.1:0-2518 GCF_002430855.1 Acinetobacter sp. UBA5934
AGATTTGATACAACACCCTTTGACTGTTAATAAAATGTGAAATATCAACTTTTATAACAATACTGAGGAAAATTTGTTGCTGTCTTACCATATGCAATAATAATTCCAATTTCTAGTACATTTTATTGATAATTAAATCTTTAATTTTTTATATAGAAACGGATAGCTCATTTAAATCCGTCTTTTTATTTATAAAACAGTCATAAAAAATCCCCCAATATATGGAGGATTATGATTGTATTTTAGACTGCTCTAAAATTTAGCATTCAATACATTTTGCGGAACTTTGTGCTTCCATAAATCACGCAGTGTTGGCAAATAGAATTTCTCACCAATTTCAACCAGTTCTGCATCAATCAGTGCATGAATTTCGTGCATAAACAAATAATCTAGTTCAACTGTTTTTAGGGTTTTTTGGGCTTTAGCAAATTCTTTACGCTTTTGCTGTGCAGTTTTCACCAGCTGATCGGCATAGTTTTTATTTTTAAATTGAGAAATCGCATTTAAACGTAATTCAATCACGCCCCAGCCGCTGAGTAATAATTTGAATAATTCAAAATCTTCAGTGGTCGATTCCCAGGTCATTTCATCCAGATTTTCATCGCTCGGCAGAACCGGAAGCAATAATTCCATCACACTCGGAAAAATCTTTTTAAAATTCAAAATAAATTTAACAGGATGCTCACCCGGATAATCCTTAAATTGCACCTTTTTCTGAACATCTGTTAAATAAACATCAAGCATAATCAATCATCAGCAGTTAATTTCTTCGTATATTGTACGCATATATGCCCCAGATAAAAACCACTGATGTTCAATTGATAGCTGTTCCAGCCTTTAGCTGCCTATTTCACGTTAGGTGAAACCATATTTTCAGGAATTACCACCGCATCAAACTGTTCAGCAGTAACCAGATTCAATTCGACTGCGACCTGTTTTAAGGTTTTGCCTTCCTTATAAGCTGTTTTTGCCACTTTGGCAGCGTTTTCATAACCAATCACCGGATTTAAAGCAGTGACTAACATCAGTGAGTTATGCAAGAAATGATCAATTTTTTCCCGGTTTGGCTCAATGCCAACGGCGCAATGATCATTGAAGCTGTTACAGGCATCGCCTAACAGTTGAATCGATTGCAACAGGTTAAATGCAATGACCGGCATGAATACATTCAGCTCAAAGTTTCCTGAAGCTCCGGCAACATTAATGGTTGTATCATTACCTAGCACTTGCGCCACCACCATGGTCATGGCTTCACTTTGGGTCGGATTGACCTTGCCCGGCATAATGCTTGAACCCGGCTCATTTTCAGGAATACGGATTTCCCCAAAACCGCAACGCGGACCACTGGCCAGCCAGCGAATATCATTGGCAATTTTATTCAAACTCGCTGCCAAAGTTTTTAAGGCACCAGAGGCAAATACTGCCGCGTCGCGTGCCGCCAAAGCTTCAAATTTGTTAGGAGCCGTCACAAATGGCAAACCGGTTAATGTAGCCAATTGTGCTGCCGCTTTTACGGCATATTCAGGATGTGCATTTAAGCCTGTTCCGACTGCTGTACCTCCCAAAGGCAATTCATATAAACCCAATAAAGCATAATGCAGACGTTTTAAGGCATGATCCAATTGTGATACATATCCACTAAATTCTTGCCCGAGCGTTAACGGTGTTGCGTCCTGTAAATGGGTACGGCCTATTTTGACAATGTCTGAAAACGCTTGAGATTTATCCGCTAAAGTATCGCGTAAACGTTGTACCGCAGGAATCAGCAATTCATTGATTTGTAAGCTTGCTGCTACATGAATGGTCGTTGGAAAAGAGTCATTGGTCGATTGTGCACGATTAACATGGTCATTAGGATGGACCGGCTTTTGCGAACCCAAAGGATTGCCCAGTTTCTGGTTGGCAATATTGGCAATCACTTCATTACAGTTCATATTGCTTTGCGTACCTGAACCAGTTTGCCACACCACCAGTGGAAATTGACTATCCCACTTCCCGGCAATCACCTCTTCTGCTGCACCCACAATATAATGTGACAGTTCATGCGGAATTTGATCTAATTCGGCATTGGTAATAGCAGCGGATTTTTTGACCAGACCCATCGCCCGAATCATCGCTCGTGGTAAACGTTCCTGACCAATTTTAAAGTTTTGCAAACTACGCTGTGTTTGCGCACCCCACATTGCTTCACTCGGAACTTCTACATCGCCCATAGTGTCATGTTCAATACGTGTTTGCATGCTCTACCTCATATCCATGTAGTTTTGTTACTTAAGCCAATTCATCAGTTTTGACATATTTAATGATCTTAATCAAACATCTTTTAATTGTAAATGATAATTATTTTCATATATTTTTAAATTCATCTTGTCTTAATTTCCCTTAAGCGTTTGCTGATAAAAACGCCACGCATCCTCAATAATTTGGGTAATGCTGCGCTTAGGTTGCCATTTTAAAATTTCATGGGCTTTTCCTGAGGTCGCCCCCACCTGATCAAGTTCAGCATAGGCATAAAACG
>NZ_DJDC01000140.1:0-3355 GCF_002430855.1 Acinetobacter sp. UBA5934
AGGAGAGGGTCAGGGAGAGGTGATTTTTTTAAATTACAAAAACCCATTCTCCATCAACATCTCCACCACACTCACCTTTCTCATATACTTCAAGCGTTCCTTTTCACCTTTTAGTTGCTTTTTCATCGCTGAAGTATCAGCATCCACCTGCTTATATAAATCTGTAATTTTGACCTTGCCTGTCCATGTTTTTCTATTCCAGTTCAGCAATTGAATAATTTCTTCTATCTGCTCATCTAATTTTTGACTTTGTAGATCTAAAGCCAGTTGATAAAACTTCATCTGCTCAGTACTTAAACTTTTTTGTGAAGCGCCCCGATTCTGCTCAATCTGGATTTGCAGTTTCAGCAGATAAAATAAATCCTGCGCTGCATAGGCCTCATTCGCCCGTTGCAATAACTCGGTCTTTTCAACTTTCTTGGTTTCATCCGGTTCACGGTCAGGATGAATGGTCGCAGCAATTTTTAAGTACATGGTTTTCAACGACTGCTCGGCCAGCTTTGACGCTTGCTCCAGTTTTTCCTGCTGGCGTTTAAGCTTGGCTTGCTCGCGTGCCTGACTATACTTTTCGCTATCCCACTCTTCAAAATCGTCAGAGGCCATCTGATCTGAATTATTTTCTTCATCAAAAAATAAATCTATATCCTCTGCGCTTTGCTTTTTATTTTTTCTGGCTTGAGTGTATTCAATATGCTGTTGATAGTAATTGTAAATCTCATCCACGATCTGGGCCTGTTGCCCTGATAAAGATTGAGAGTCTTTTAAGTAAGCTGCAAGATACTGGATTTTGACATCCAGCTGGGTCGCCTCTGCCTTGGAAAACGCTGCCTCATGCAAATGCTTCCATAATTGTTCCAGTTGCTGAAACAACACCGCATGTAATTCATGATAGACCGGCATCAAGGTCTGACGGGTATATTGCTGAATTTCTTCCTGCGCCTGCTGCCACTGCTTCAGTTCAAGCTGCTGCTGTTCAATTTTATCAATCAGACGGTTCAGCTTTTTTTGCTGCGGCGAAAGCTCGGCATCGGGCTGAACAGTAGTTTTCAAATCGAAAGACATAGTAGAAAAAAGACAAAAGAAAAATTATAGCTGATTTCTATCCAAGACTTTATGTCTCTCGGTAAGCGTTTTTCTTGGTCAATAACACTTCAGATCTATTGAGCTAAAGCAGCCACTGTACCTATAACATTAGTGGTCAATTTCACGTTCAAACCGGCAGCAAGTTTAGATAAAATTCTGAATTGATCTTTTTAATTTAACTTTTTATTTTTCTGTAGTTTAACTTGTCATCATCCCGCATATAAATTGCTACACAACTCTACAGCTCTATTTTGCTAAAACTTGCTAAATTCCTTAATAACAAAGAGAAAAGGAAACTAAATGGATTTATCGGATATTTTTATCTATGACACCAGCTTGGCCCTTGCCGGTGAAATTCTGATTCGCTGTGTCATTATGTATTTAATGATTATCCTGTTTTTGCGTCTGACGGGAAAACGCGGTGTACGTCAGCTCTCGATCTTTGAAGTCGCGATTATTCTGGCCTTGGGGTCGATTGCCGGTGACCCGATGTTTACTGACGATATTCCGCTGATTCAGGCCGTGATTGTCATGTCCGTGATTACGGTCATGTATCGCCTCACTACCTGGCTAATGATGAAATATCAATGGTTTGAAGACTTACTTGAAGGTAAGGCACTGTATATTGTAGAAGAAGGCGAACTGGTACTGGATAAAATCAAAAAAGGTTCCATGTCACATGATGAATTCTTTGCCGAAATGCGCCAGCAAAATACTGAACATCTGGGGCAAATCAGAACCGCTTTACTGGAAACAGATGGAACTTTCAGTATCTTGTTTTATCCGAATAATCAGGTGAAATACGGTTTGCCGCTATTTCCCAAAGCCTGTCATATCGTCACAGAGGTTCAACCCGATGTGCTTTATGCCTGTATTTATTGTGGCAATACTCGAACGCTTTCTCATGCCAAACAGCAATGTGAGCGCTGTGACGACTGCGACTGGACCGTAGCCATCAACACTACCCGCATTGGTTAAGGGTTAAAAATAGAGATCATTACTTACTTCGAAGTCTTGGTAATGCGGCTTTATTAGACTTTAGTCCACCTCGTCTCCTTGAAAAAAAGTTTTGGAATAAACTGTGCTTTCTAATAACAGCTCACAGCAAAAAAATAGTTATTTCATAATCATTTATTAGTAACAAAACCGTAAAAAAATTTGCTTGAGCAATCCTTCATAACTCGCTTAAGATGAAATCTGATGTATTTATATACAGTAAAGAAAACATCTTTTGCATAAGAAATGAGTCGCTTTTACAGGCAACTTAGCACTTGATGATAATGATATAAAAAGGAGTTTTATACATGACACATAAACGCAGTATTACTTCCCTACTTTGTGCAAGCGCGCTCATGCTTGGCCTGAGTGCTTGTAGTGACAATAAAGCTCCAGCTTCCGGTGAAAAAGCCGCTGGTACAAATGATGCAAGCGCGTCAGGTACACTCGACAAGATTAAAAAATCAGGCACGATTGTTCTTGGATATCGTGACTCCTCTATTCCTTTCTCCTATATTGCCGACAACCCGAATCAGCCGGTCGGTTATGCACACGATTTAGAGTTAAAAGTTGTAGATGCGGTGAAGCAGAAACTGAATATGCCGGATTTAAAAATTCGTTATAACCTGGTGACCAGTCAAAACCGTATTCCTCTGGTGTCAAACGGTACGGTAGACCTGGAATGTGGTTCGACCACCAACAACAAAGAACGCCAGCAACAGGTCGATTTCTCGGTCGGTTTCTTTGAAGTAGGTTCTCGCCTGCTTACCGCTAAAGATTCCGGCATCAAAGATTTTGCCGACTTAAAAGGTAAAAAACTGGTGACTACGGCGGGTACCACTTCGGAGCGTTATATCCGTCAGCATCAGCAAGAATGGGGTATTGGTGAAATCATTTCTGCCAAAGACCATGCGGAATCTTTCCTGATGCTGCAAAACGGTCGTGCCGCTGCCTTTATGATGGATGACATCCTGCTTGCCGGTGAAAAATCCAAAGCCGCCGATCCGAATAAATGGGTAATTGTCGGAACTGCGCCAATTCACGAAATTTATGGCTGTATGCTGCGTAAAGGTGATACCGGCTTTAAACAGGTGGTGGATGATGCCATTAAAGCCACATACAGCTCTGGTGAAATTAACAAGATGTACGAAAAATGGTTCCAGCAGCCAATTCCACCAAAAAATATCAATCTGGACTTCAAAATGTCTGATCAGTTGAAAGCGTTAATTAGCAATCCGCATGATCGTGACCAATAAGCATTAAAAAAATAACTTTA
>NZ_DJDC01000110.1:0-4422 GCF_002430855.1 Acinetobacter sp. UBA5934
GCTGTTTAAGCGAACGAAAAGGAATTTCTTATGTTAAATGCATTTATCTATGATGGATTGCGTACTCCATTTGGCCGTCATGCGGGTGACCTGGCCACGATTCGCCCAGACAACTTGGCTGCAGGCGTGATTAAAGCCCTGATTGAAAAACATAATTTGCCAAACAATATCTATGATGATGTGATCCTTGGAAATACCAATCAGGCTGGTGAAGACAGTCGTAACATTGCGCGTCATGCAGCCTTGCTTGCAGGTCTAGATGTAAAAACCCCAGCGCAAACCGTGAACCGTCTATGTGCATCAGGCTTGGCATCTGTGATTGATGCTGCGCGTGCGATCAGCTGTGGGGAAGGCGACATTTTCATTGCAGGTGGCGTTGAGTCGATGTCACGTGCACCTTTTGTTTTTGCCAAATCTGAAAAAGCCTTTGGTCGTGACTTTAAAGTGTTTGATTCTGCGATTGGCGCACGTTTCCCCAACCCGGCGATTGAAAAACAGTTTGGCGATGACACCATGCCAAAAACCGGTGACAACGTTGCAATTGAATATGGCATTAGCCGTGAAGATGCGGATCGTTTCGCTGCTGCATCTCAAGCAAAATATGAAGCTGCGCGTCAAGAAGGTTTCTTTGATGGTGAGATTACGCCTGTTGAAGTGGCACAAGGTCGTAAGTTTCCGCCTAAATTAGTCGCAGTTGATGAACATCCGCGCCCATCGTCTAATATGGAAGCCCTGCAAAAACTGAGACCCTTGTTCGAAGGCGGTGTAGTAACTGCGGGTAATGCTTCAGGCGTGAATGATGGTGCTGCGGCATTGATCATCGGTTCTGAACAGGCTGAACAGACTTTAGGTTTCAAACCGATTGCCAAGATTTTGTCATCAGGTGCTGCAGGCATTGAACCTCGTATTATGGGTGCAGGTCCTGTGGAGGCGATCAAGCTGGCGCTGAAACGTGCCAACCTGACTTTGGAGGATATGGACATTATTGAGATCAACGAAGCTTTTGCATCTCAAGTGCTGGCATGTCTACGAGGTTTGGACGTTGCACTGGATGATCCGCGTGTCAATCCAAACGGTGGTGCAATTGCAGTCGGTCATCCACTGGGTGCTTCAGGTGCACGTTTGGCGCTCAGCACGGCTCGTGAACTGCAACGTCGCGGCAAGAAATATGCTGTGATCAGCTTGTGTATTGGTGTGGGACAAGGTCTCGCAATGGTTATTGAACGCGTATAAAAGAGAAAACACATGGGTGCATTAGAAGGTATTCGCGTACTGGATTTAAGTCGCGTACTGGCAGGTCCTTGGTGTGGTCAAATCCTGGCGGATTTAGGCGCAGAAGTGATTAAAGTTGAACGTCCAAAAACGGGTGATGACACGCGTTTATGGGGTCCACCCTGGATGAAGAATGATCAGGGTGAAGACACACGTGAAGCAGCTTATTATCAATCTGCAAACCGGAATAAGCTCTCTATTGCAATTGATATTTCCTCAGCGGAAGGACAGGAGCTGGTTCGTGCTTTAGCGGCTGAATCTGATGTGGTGATTGAAAACTACAAGGCAGGTTCACTGAAAAAGTACGGTCTGGATTACGATAGTTTAAATGCGGTCAACCCGAAACTGGTATATTGCTCAATCACCGGTTTTGGCCAGACTGGACCGCGTGCACCTGAACCGGGTTATGACTTTATCATTCAGGGTATGGGCGGTCTCATGTCTGTAACCGGTGAAAAAGATGACTTGCCGGGCGGTGGCCCGCAAAAAGTCGGTGTGGCATTTGCTGATTTAACCACCGGCTTGTATTCAACCATTGCTATTCAGGCAGCTTTGTTGAACCGTACTTTAACCGGTCTTGGTCAATATATTGATATGGCCTTGCTGGATGTGCAGGTAGCTACACTTGCCAACCAGGGTATGAATTATCTGGCATCTGGAAAAGTTCCAGGCCGTTATGGTAATGCCCATGCCAACATTGTGCCTTATCAGGTCTTTAAAGCTGCAGATCAGGACTTTATTATTGCCTGTGGTAATGACAAGCAGTTTGTCGCTTTAAGTGCCGCAATTGGTTTGCCTGAGCTGCCATATGATCCGCGCTTTACCACCAATGCCCTACGGATTAAACACCGTAGCGAAATTGGGGATTTATTGGCGGCTCACTTCCTCAGCAATACTGCAAAACACTGGGTAGAAGCGATTCATGCCGTTAAAGTTCCGGTAGGTTTAATTAATAACCTGGAACAGGCATTTGAAGAACCTCAGGTTCAGGCACGTAATATGCTGATTGAAATGCAACATCCTTTAAAAGATAAACTTAAAGTGATTGGTTCACCGATCAAGCTTTCCCGTACACCAGTAGAATATAAGAAAGCACCGCCAATGTTGGGCGAACATACCGATGAAATTTTAGCCCGTGTGACTGATGCTGAAAAAATAGCAACATTACGTGCTCAAGGTATTATTGGATAGTTCACATAAACATTAAATGTGTTTGATAAAGAAGCAACTTTTAATAAGTTGCTTCTTTGCTATTAATACAATATTTATATTATAATTTTCGCCATGCGAAACAAAATTTAAGTATCTGGGCAATTTAAATGACGAAAGTGACAGAATCGGAACAGGCGGAGCAGCTTCTGGCTCCATTAAGACATGAACTTTTGCATCCGATTGAGGATATGCAAGATGAAAATGATCGCCAATATATTACTGCTCTTGCCCGTGGATTAGAACTTTTACGTTGTTTCTCGGCCAAACATCAGCATCTGGGCAATCAGGAATTGTCGCAAATGACAGGTTTGCCTAAACCTACCATTACCCGTTTGACCCATACACTTTCTCGCTTGGGTTACTTAAAACAGGTGCCTAATTCAAGTAAATTCCAGCTTTCTGTTGGCGTGCTTGCCTTTGGATATTCCATGTTGTCGAATCTCTCGATTCGTTCAATTGCTCATCCCTATATGAAAGATCTGGCAGATTACGCCGGAGCTGCTGTGGCAATGGCAACCCGTGACCGCCTGAATATGATCTATCTGGATGTGGTGCAAGGCAAGGGCAATGTGACCATGCGTCGCCAAGTGGGTACTTATTTGCCTATTCACTTAAGTTCGGTGGGTCGTGCTTGCCTCGCGGCAATGCCAGAGGATGAGCGTGAGTTTTTGCTGGATGCTATCCGTATCAAACATAAAGAAGACTGGATGAAAATCAACCGTGAGCTCGATAAGGCTTTTAAAGATTATCAAGACTTTGGTTACTGCTTCTCGGTCGGTGACTGGCATAAAGATGTGAACTCGGTAGCGGTACCTTATTATCATGAGCAACATGGTTTACTGGTATTTAACTGTGGTGGACCAAGCTTTATTTTGAATCGTGCCAAACTGGAAGATGATATTGCACCACGTTTATTGCATATGGTGAATAATATTAGCAATGAAGTTGGATAGATTTTTAGATAAATTTTCTATTAATCATTAGTCTAATCAAGGAGCAAGAATCAGGAAGATGTTTGCTCTAAAATTAAAAAATGAAGCTTAAATTTTATTTGCGAATAATCATTAAAGTTGCTGTGCCGTGTGCATAAATTTTATCGTTTTCATCAATGATACGACCTTCAGTCATCACCAGCGTGCGTCCTTGATTAATAATTTTTCCTACACCGCGATAGGTTTTTCCACATTGCATGGGGCGGATCATTTTAATATTTAAATCAGTCGTGGCAAAACGGCCCCCTTTTTCCATAAGGGTATGCGCTGCGGCACCCGTTACACTGTCTAAAATGGTCGCACAGAATCCGCCATGAACCCCGCCTTGCAAATTAATATGCTCTTCGCCAGGGGTGACTTCATAGATAATATAGCCTTCTTGAACTTCAACCAGTTGCATAGGAATAGTTTTAGCCATCGGTGCATGAGGGATTTCACCATTTTTGACAGCAGTTAAAAATTCCAGACCTGTGTACTTATCCATCGACATTTAATATTGCTTCCTATTCACTTTATAATTCATTTATATCTTAATATTAATTTGAGTATTTTGAAATTAAATACCGCTAGGTAAAACTAGAATTTTTGTCGAACAGAATGTATTTTTCTGATCATCAACAATAGTGAGTATTAAAAATTGCTTCCACTTTTAAGCATTAGTGAAGTTTAAATATCTTCTAGATTGATGGTAGAAAATTAAAGATCAAGTCGGTATAAAAAAGATGCGTTTCTCTGCTTATCTTTATTGAATTGTCTTTAGAGAGTGGGCTATTAGAAGGTAGAAATCAGATGAAGTATCTATGTTTTAAAATGACTCAAACAGGTTAAAACAGGGTGGTGATTTTTTTTTAAATTTTTTATCTATCTTTTAGTAAAATTCAGTATCTTATAAAAATAGAGCAATAAAAAACCCTCATCTTTCGATGAGGGTTTTTCGTATTCTGGA
>NZ_DJDC01000127.1:0-2646 GCF_002430855.1 Acinetobacter sp. UBA5934
TACGCTGCTGAAAAAGCAATGTTCCTGGGCGCGAAAGTGGTTTCACTTTCTGACTCTGCAGGTACAGTGTTCGTTAAAGACGGTTTCACTGACGAACTTCTTGCAGAAGTGATGGAACTTAAAAACGTGAAACGTGGCCGTATTTCTGAATTCGCGTCTAAACACGGTTTTGAATATCTTGAAGGTCAACGTCCTTGGGGTATCAAGTGTGATATCGCACTTCCATGTGCAACTCAAAACGAGTTAGATGCAGATGACGCAGCTAAACTTCTTGCAAATGGTGCAATCTGTGTGGCTGAAGGTGCGAACATGCCTTCTACACTGGATGCTGTAGAGAAATTCGTTGAAGCGAAAATTCTTTATGCTCCAGGTAAGGCATCGAATGCCGGTGGTGTAGCAACTTCTGGTCTTGAAATGTCTCAAAACGCATTGCGTTTAGGCTGGACTTTCGAAGAAGTGGATGAGCGTTTACACGCAATCATGAAAGAAATTCACCGCAACTGCGTGAAATACGGTACGAAAGAAGATGGTACTGTGAACTATGTTGACGGTGCGAACATTGCAGGCTTCGTAAAAGTGGCTGATGCCATGCTTGCTCAAGGCGTATTCTAAGTCTGACTTGGTTTAAGCTTTAAAAAACCGGGGCAAAAGCCTCGGTTTTTTTATGTCTTGAATACGCTATTTACTTCACTGTTGAGCGTTCAACGGTCATGTCATAGATATAAGCATATTTCGACTGATCTGCAGCGGGATGCTTGATTTCATAACGTTTGACCCGGATGATCTGGCGTTCATTCGGGGTATGAGTAAAGCCTTCGATTTTGTCATAGAACAAAGTCCAGTCTTTATCGACCTGAGTTTTTACCCCATTTTCGGCATATTTAACTTCACGTACTTGGAGACAGGTTTGTGGAGCAACGCCAGTACAGGGTTTTGTTTCAGGTGATATTTCCAGAAAAATGGTTTCAGCCTGACTTTGATATTTGCTTTCAGGTGTCATGGTGCCGGTGAAAACGTATTTTTGACCTGTCGCTGAAACAATGGTTAATGTCGGTTGCTGTGGATCTTTTAAATCTAAAAGGAACGGTGCTTTACGATTGTCAAGTAAATCGGCAGCAACTTTTTCCTGCTGCATGGCTGAGTCTTCACATGCCATTTGGGTAGAGATCAGGTTGCTGGTGACAATCTGATTATTTTCAACTTTCCAGCTCCCGCCCATACCATTACAGCTGGTCGCAATACTTAAATGCCCTTTATGATCAAAATTCAGAACCAAAGGTTTTGGCGCAGTGCCTGTAGTGGTACTCCATTGATAAGTACTGAGCGTTTGATCTGCATTTTGTTGTTGTAAGACTGAAATGGCAACATCTCCAGCTTTCTGTAGATCACCAGATTGGCAGGCCATAAGCGTAAGAGGGAAAAGGGCAATTGCTAAAAGCTTAAATTTCATTTTAAAAGTATCTGGTTTTGAAAAATTTTTAAGAGCATAAAGTATAAGCATTTATAAAATATGGATACATTTTGGTGAATTCAGTTTCAAAATGTATCCATAATTATAATTTTGTTAATTGTTAATAAAAAGTTATGAGTTGATGAGCGGTTTTTTTAAATGCTGTATGAAAAGTCCACGATTAATGAATTAATCAAAACGGTAAATATCCATGCCCAGAGAACCCATACTGAAACTACTATGTACAATACTAAAACGGTGACCCGTGCCCATGGCAAAGAACAGTGGAGCAAAGTGTTCCAAGGTAGGATGATTACGTTGTACATGGGGAATAGTCTGCCAGTCCAGAACCGCAGCATAATCACTGTGATTCATTTTATTGACCACATAATTCCGGAAAGTCGATGCCCATTCAGGTACTGCAGCAGAGTCGCCATGCCAGGACAGTTCGCTTAAGTTATGGGTAATACTTCCCGAGCCGATCATTAAGATCTGCTTTTCACGTAATGGTGCCAGGGTTTGGCCAATTTTATAAATATCTTCTGCCGACAGGTTCATGGGCAAGGAGATTTCAATGACAGGAATATCAGCCTCAGGATACATATGCAGCAAAGGCATCCATACACCATGATCACGTGGACGGGTGCTATTGGCATGCGCGGAAAAGCCGGCATTGGCTAACAGATGCAGAATTTCTTCTGCAAGTTCAGGCTGACCCGGTGCAGGATAGCGTATTTCATACAGCTCCGGCGGAAAACCACGGAAATCATGCCAGGTTTCAGGACGTACACTGCTACTGACTTCGAGTGCATTACTTTCCCAGTGTGCAGACATCACAATAATGGCTTCAGGCTTAGGCAGATTTAAACTCAATCGCTCCAAAGCAGGACCCACCTGTTCCGGATTAAGCGCCAACATGGGTGATCCATGTGAAATAAATAAACCGGGTAAAGTTTGTAAATTCATGATGACGCGCCTAATTTAAATACTATCGATTGAGGATATGATGCCAAATAAAGAGAAATAGAATAAATACAATTTATATCAACATATTGTTTCGTTTGTGGAACGATAACGCAGAGCCCGATCTGGTTGATGACTCAAGCTCAGAAATAGCTTAGTTTTACACTATTTTTGCGAGCTTAAATCATCCTGTTATGAAGTTTTAACCGGCTCGGTGATAAGGATGATTATGG
>NZ_DJDC01000111.1:0-2834 GCF_002430855.1 Acinetobacter sp. UBA5934
TTCATCAGAGACACTTTCGCCTCGTTGCTGCTTGTGATAAAACAGCTCCAGCAAGTCTAAAAACATAATAATAGGATGGCGTTTGGGTTCTTTGCCCGAATTAAATGCTGTTAGTGCATAACTGATTTCGACCCCTAACAGCACAATATTCCAGGATAAAAAAATCCATAACAGGAAAATTGGAACTGCCGCAAAGGCGCCGTAGACAATTTCATAACTGGTGAAGTTGGACATGATAAAGCCAAATAGGTTCTTCAGTAATTCAAAGACTACGGCACTAAATGTCCCGGCAATCAAAGCCGCCTTGATGGGAACACTACGGTTGGGAATGGTCCAGTTCAGAATGAAAAAGCCCAAAATGGTGAGCGCAAAGGAAATGCCCCAAAAAATAAATTCCCCATCGACTTCATAACCGGCAAAATTATTACTGAGTATATTTAATGAAGCTACAGCCGAGGAGATCACAAAGGCGCTGCCTAATAGAATCGGCCCAAGAGAAATAATGGTCCAATAGCGCATAAAGCCAATAATGCCACCCCGGGTTTCCCGTACTCGCCAAATCCGGTTAAATACGGTTTCTATACTGGTCAGCATCATCACGGTGGTGATAAACAGAAATAGAATACCAATTATAGTCAGATTGCTGGATTTGTCGGTAAAAGCATTTAATGCTTTATCAAAAGCAATCGTGGTTCTGGGTAAGAAATTGCTATAAATCAGATGTTGTAATTGTTGCCTTGCTGGCTCTAGTGCCTTAATTGAGGAGATGATCACCAAAAAAACGGTCAGCATTGGAACCACTGCAAATAGCGTGGTATAGGTCAAGGACCCTGCTTGTTCACGACAACGGTCTGCTTCAAAACGTCTTATTACAAATAAAACAAACTGAAACCAAGTCTTGTCATAAAAGGGAAGTTTTTTTAAATACTTTTCTAACATAGCTATAAAGTCTCAATTTTTTTAATCATCTTTATGAATTTTCATGACCAAGCTTAACCAAAAAATGGGAAAAATACCGTATAGTTTTCTTTTTTAGCTTCGTTTATAAAAATTATGCAGCCTTATGTCCTTGTTTTATATTACAGCAAATATGGTTCGACTAAAGAAATGGCGCATTTAATTGCCAATGGTATTGAATCTACAGGTATAGCAGTAAAAATTCGTACCGTACCCAATCTTTCAACTGTAGTGAAACAGGCTGAACCGAGTATTCCGGATGAAGGGGATATTTATTGTACCCTGGATGATTTGGCCAATTGTTCAGGCCTGGCTTTAGGTTCGCCAACCCGTTTTGGCAATATGGCCAGTGAGATGAAGTATTTTTGGGATCAGACCACCAGTCTTTGGTTGAATGGCGCCTTACATCAGAAACCGGCCTGTGTCTTTACTTCTTCAGGTTCGATGCACGGCGGGCAGGAAAGTACATTGCTGACTATGCTGCCGCCCTTGTTCCATCATGGCATGATGATCATGGGCTTGCCGAATGCCAACCCGGCATTATCCAATACCAAGTCAGGCGGTACGCCGTATGGTGCCAGCCATGTCAGCGGTCCACGCCATGATTTAAGCCTCAGCCAAGATGAAAAAGTCTTGTGTGAAGAGCAGGGTAAGCGCTTGGGTGATGTGGTTAAGAAATTACAGGCAAACTGATTTTTTATTGAGAAACTGAGTTGAATTAATCATATTTTAAAACATACGTTTATGGAAAAGACCATTCCAAACATGAATGGTCTTTTTATTGTGATTGAATGTTTAAATGTTTAGCTGCTTATTCAGGCTGTTTAAAGCGGTGATTGCATTTTAAACATTTATAATCCAGAAATACATTTTTATCGATAATCACTCCGGCTTTTTTACCAAAGATATTTCCTAAAACCCCGCCGGTCACCCCTGCGGCAATGGCACCGACAAAAGTCCCCACGGTTCCGCCGAAAATGACGCCTAATGGTCCGGCAACTGCACCAATCGCAGCTCCTGTTGATGCGCCTGTTGCGGCTCCGCCTACTGTTCCTGCGGTTGCTCCGGCTGAGGTCATTAAAATTCCACTAATGGTTTTCAGGTTTTTTTCGTGATCGCGTTTTTCTACTTCGGATGATCCACATTTAGGACATTGCATAGAATTTTCCATCAAATATTTACCTTTTATTTACCTTTTATTTATCTTGAAACAAGGTTGAGCCATTCATCAAGATAAGCAGTCATAACAATGCATAACCACAGTATGTATCTTTAGCTTTATGAAGTCAGGGACATTTCATACCAAGTTGATTCTAGCTGAAGCCGGTTCATAGAAGTTTATCTAAGTTGTAAATACCTCAATGCTGTATCGAATGGGGCAGGTCGGGGTTTTCTTTTCAGGAAATCATCCTTCATAAAAACATGAAAATGACTTGGTTTTGAATGCTTTGTCATTTAAGGCCTTAATATGATATCGGTCATTACTTTGGACTAAATAATTTCAGCTATCGGTAGTCAGAGCTTTCCAAGTCTAAGGTAAAGACGTCATGTCCGCTGATTTGATCTATTACTGCCTTAAAATTCGCCCTTATATCAGAGTTTCTTTATAAGAAAGCCTGAACTGTGATTGTTTTATTGTATTTTTAATAAAACATGATTTAAATCACATTTAATAAGAAGTCTAAAAAAAATCAAAATTTACCATTTTATAAAATAAAGATGAGTCATTATTTGGGTCTCTATTAGCGAAATTATTTATTATTAGTAATATAAAAAATATATTATTTTAATCTAGTTTTTTATGTGAATTTTATATTCAAGAAAATTTTATATAATGATTTATTATAATTCACAAATAAATAACAAAAGATCGGAAG
>NZ_DJDC01000202.1:0-2742 GCF_002430855.1 Acinetobacter sp. UBA5934
GTGCCATAAGAATTCTCGTTTGAATATTAAATTTGAACAGACTGGGCAGTATAAAATGCTTTGCCTGTAGACTCAAGTTTTAATCACGGTTCTATAGGAGTAATTAATTTTTCAATTAATTCCTGATGACGGGCAGCCTGCTGAGATAACACTAAACGATTGGCAATAATCACGCATTCCAGATCATGCAGTGCCTTATTAAAGTCATCATTAATAATAATATAGTCGAAGTTGCTATATTGTTGCATGTCTTCAACTGCACAGCCCAGACGGCGTTCAATCACTTCCACCGAGTCGGTGCCACGATTGGAAAGACGTTGACGCAAGTCAAACTGACTAGGCGGTAAAATAAAAATTTGTTTGGATTCAGGAAAAAGTTTGCGGACTTGGTCTGCACCTTGCCAATCAATTTCAAGTAAAACATCATGCCCTTTGGCAAGTTGCTGTTTTACCGTCGCTTGAGCAGTACCGTAATAATTGCCAAACACTTCTGCATATTCAATAAAACCGCCTTGCTCAACCAAGGCAAGAAAATCTTCTTTTTTTGAAAAATGATAATGTACACCGTCAAGCTCACCAGGGCGTTGACCGCGCGTGGTATGGGAGACAGAAACGTGTAAATTGGTTACACGGTCGAGAAGGGCTTTAACGAGGGATGTTTTGCCTGTTCCCGATGCAGCAGAAACGACAAACAAGAGACCCGACATGATATTTTTCCTGATATGATAAAATATCTTCTCTATTTTAGAGTAGACCAGCATCAAACTAAATAGCTGATCGAAGTTTGTTTGCATTTATTTCAAATTATTCCGCTCAACTTCGGGTGAACATTGAGGATCTTATGGAAATTGTATTGGCCAATCCACGTGGTTTTTGTGCAGGTGTCGACCGAGCAATTGCGATCGTCAATCGAGCACTGGAATGTTTTAATCCACCTATTTATGTGCGTCATGAAGTAGTGCATAACAAATTTGTGGTGGATGATTTACGCCAGCGCGGTGCCATTTTTGTCGATGAGCTGGATGAGGTTCCAGATGACAATATCGTAATCTTTAGTGCGCACGGGGTATCGAAAGCGGTTCAAATTGAGGCGGAGCGCCGGGGTCTAAAAGTATTTGATGCCACCTGTCCACTGGTCACCAAGGTGCATATAGAAGTGACTAAATATGCACGTGAAGGAACCGAAGCCATTTTGATTGGTCATGAAGGCCATCCGGAAGTTGAAGGTACCATGGGGCAATATGACAAAAAAAATGGTGGTGAAATCTATCTGGTTGAAGATGAACTGGATGTAGCTGCTTTAAAAATACAACATCCCGAAAAAGTGGCTTTTGTTACCCAAACGACGTTATCCATTGATGATACTGCGAAAGTAATTGATGCTTTACGTACAAAATTCCCTCACATTCAGGGGCCACGTAAAGATGATATCTGTTACGCCACTCAAAACCGTCAGGATGCGGTACGTGACTTGGCAACCCAGTGTGATGTGGTTTTGGTTGTCGGTTCCCCAAATTCTTCAAATTCAAACCGTTTACGCGAGCTAGCGGAGCGTATGGGGAAGCATGCTTATTTAGTCGATAATGCAGATCAGCTTGATCAGGCCTGGTTTAATGAAACGACCAAAATTGGCGTTACTGCTGGCGCATCGGCACCCGAGATTTTAATCAAGCAGGTGATTCAACGTTTACAGGACTGGGGGGCGAAAGCGCCAGAAGAGCTGGCAGGGCGTGAAGAAAATATTACTTTTAGTTTGCCGAAAGAGTTACGGATTCCTATAACTCAAGCTTAAAACGTGAATGATTTAACATTCTGAAAATTTTAAAAATTGACAGATAATTGCTTTTTGGCAATTATCTGTTTTTTTATGCCTTTTATCCTTTTATGTGATTAATTTGTAATTAAGTTGGATATTATTTTAAATAGGGTAAAGTTTTGTTGCCTGGGGGGAGTATGCGAAGAAAAGAACAAGGATTCACCTTAATTGAGCTGATGATAACAATAGCTATATTGGCAATTATTGCGACAATGGCTGTTCCTTCTTTTACCCAGACAATTCGAAAAAACCAGCTGATAAGTGATACGCGTGATTTTGTAGATTTGTTGGCGGAAACAAGGTCTGAAGCGATTTTTAAACAAGGTGAACGGGTCTTGGCTGTGGATAACAGCGTTTCAACATTCTATAAAAAATGGTCCTCTACTCATGTGACAAAAGACAGTGGTGATGCCAGTGTCACTTTTAATCGTTTAGGGCAATCCACAATAACAGGCAATGGCCAGTGTTTTATATTTAAACATAATAATGATGCAACTTTGAAAGCATATGTATATGTGCAGAAAGGTGGGACGGTTGTATATAACAAAATAGCAACAAGTTGCCCGACTTGAGAAAAAGGAATTATTACAAATGAGAAATACTCAAAAAGGGGTAGGGCTAGTAGAGGTGCTAGTTGCATTGGTGCTTTTAAGTATTGCTGTCTTAGGTTTTGTTGCATTACAAATAAGAGCTGTTGGAGCTAGTGTAGAGGCTGGAATGAATGTACAGGCCTCTAATATTGCTAGGGATTTGGCAGAAAGGATGCGGGTAAATCGGGGTGGTTTGGAGGAATATAAAAAAGTCACCACGCCTCCAACTACTTGTGCAAGTGCATTTTGTACTGCAAATGAAATGGCTCAATATGATTATGCTCAAGTGGAAAGCCGAGCAAGTAATTTGGGCATGAGTATAAACGTATTGAATTG
>NZ_DJDC01000202.1:2811-32058 GCF_002430855.1 Acinetobacter sp. UBA5934
TACTTTGGTTCGTAAATGTGTCTATGTTGCATGGGAAGGAACGACGGCAACAGATGGTACCGCGAGTACCAATTGTACAAATGGTACAGCGTATGTCCCAAATGCCAAATGTATCATTATGGAGGTATATAACTATGGAACATAAACGTTATACCTCAGGTTTCACTTTAATTGAATTAATGGTTGCTTTAACCTTAGGTTTGCTTATTGTTGCAGCTGGTTTGGCTGTGTTTTTAAATAGTTCACGTTCTTTAGGATTGCAATCAGGAATGAGTGAACTACAACAAAATGCCAATTTTGGTTTATCTCTAGTTACCCATGATTTACGTCATACCAATCTGAATACTGCATCTGCACAAAAAATAAATTATAGGGTGAATGGTTCAGGAATTATTTTTAAAAAAGAAAACTTACCTACAGCATTACAAACAATCACGAACTTGGAAACTGAACTAGTCAGCTTACAAAATAAAGATACCGATAATACCTTGGGTAAAAGTGACCGTTTAACTATTCAATATACTCCTGCAAGTGAAAGCATCATTAACTGTGAGGGAGCGACAGTGGGAACTGCTGCTGCACCAGCTTCAAATCTGGTGATTGTACAGCGTTATTATTTGGCGCAAAGTCCACAGCAGATTCCAGGTGAACCAACGGCTTACTCTTTATATTGTGATGCTGGCTCATACCCCAAGAGTGCGCCAACCGCAATTACCGGTTTAGGGGTTCATGGTTCAAATAATGCTCAACAAATTATGCAGCGTATAGATGCATTTAAAATACGCTTAGGTGTGAAAAATCCTGCTGGTCAATATCGTTATATGACCATCAATCAATATATTGCTGCAATGGATACAATTCGTGGAGCATGTGCAACACCAATTGTCGAAGATACTTGTTCAAAGACCTACCTTCAAGTGACTTCGATGGAAGTTGGAATTTTATCTCGTTCGACTGGAAAAATCGGTTCAGAGGCAAATTTAAATACGCAAACGACATTTAATCTTGCAGGTGCGGATGTAACTTTGGATGGTGGCTCTGGTAAGGACATCATTAATAAAAAATATTTGCGTCAGGCAGTGAATCAGGTTATCGCGATTCGGAATACATTGGGGGCATCGTAATGAAACAACAACAAGGTACAACTCTTATTACGGTTTTGATTGTTTTGGTACTTATGACATTGCTGGGCACAATTGCTGTGAAAACTGGAATTTTAGGATTGAAAATTGCAACAAATAGTCAGGTAAATAACTTATTAATGGGGAATTCCGACTCCGCTTTATTTAATGTTGAGAACCCCGATCAAGTGGCAAGGCAGTTGGCTTTAGATGGGATGTTTGCTTATTTAAATTCTTCAGCAAATGCCAATGATGAATTGGTATTTTGTTATCGGGCATCGGAAAATTCTTTTTTTAAATTATCAAAAGCTAGTGCGATTACACCAGATGGCTCAACAACCAAGATTGGTGTGGATGGCTTTTGTAAAGCCAACCAATTTGCAATGGGGCGTTCCGCAGTCCTGTCTCAAGTATATTTAACCAAAAATGCAACAACGTCTACACCATTCGGTGGTGTGCCCAAAGGAACAAGTCTTGGGCAAAGCAATGTACCTGTAACCACTAATAATATCGGGGCAACTGTAATTTCAGTATTGCCAAGTTTTGCAGGTGCGACGACCACACAAATAGAATCCTGTTTTAAGCAGCGTGCTTCGGCAGTGGAGGCGTGTTTTGAGGGTTTAGGTATTCCCTATAACATGCAGCATTCGGACTATACCGTTGGCGGTCAGCCGAAGTTGATATCGTAGCGATAAGGATAAGAAAGATGAAAACCCTAAATCAAAAAAAAGTATGTTCAGCTGCGGTGTCGATGATAATGACCTTAGCTGTTTGTCATAGTGTGTCTGTGCAAGCTAGTGATATCGATATCTATAGTAACTCGACCGGTGGTAAAACGACTATTACACTGATGCTAGATACTTCGGGGAGTATGAGTGCTCAACAAATGACAGATGGTTCTGCATGTGAACTTCCTTCTGGGACTACTTATACATTAGGAAATGAATCATCAGGAACCATACCTGCTTATACTAAATATTATTGTGAAGTTGGACGGGAAACTGAGACAAGATATTTTTTTAGAAGAAATAGTAATAGTTCACGCTGGTATGATTGTAAAGTAGGTGGTGGCTATTCTACGAATTTGAATGACTGTACGAACTTGCGCACATCTGCTCCATCAACTAGTGGATATAGTTCAAAACGAAGTAATGGTAATAATTGTAATACTTCAAATGATTGTTATTTTTATAAAGATGAAACTCTATCAGGTGTTTATCATTACGATCGTTTGACCCGATTAAAAGATGCCATCTTTACTCTTATGGATAGTAATCAGATTGATTCAAATTCGGTTGCAATCGGAATAGGGCAGTTCTCATCGCAAAGTGATAGTGACAATGTGTATACCAGTGCAGATGGCACGAGTGGCAAAATCCTTGTTCCAGCAGCATTATTAACTACTGCACAACGCACAGCAATAAAGACAGCAGTTGCAAATTTAATTGGTTCTAATGGTACGCCAACTGCTAATGCTTATGCGGAAGTGGCGGCATATATGTTGGGAGCTAATACAACAACTAATATTACAGGAGTGCGGGAGGAGTATGTAAGTTCGGGAACGGATGTATGGGGACGAACAGTATTTTCAAAATGTATTGGTTGGTCTGGATTTTCATGTAATAGATATGATGGTAACCAAGGCACAATTACTGGATCAAATGGTTGGAATACACAACAATGTGCATTAGGTTGGTCTCCAACAAGAACTTGTTTAGTCCAAAATAATACCTCAACTGCTGCTAATCTTGGCTATAGTGGGTTTGCTAAATCTATATCTTCATCTAAGAATGGTTCAAATTACACGAGCCCATTATCTACAATCAATAGTCAATGTAATGGTCAAGGTATTTATTTCTTAACTGATGGTGAGCCAAATAGTTCACCTGTACCTGAGCCATTGATGCAAGCCGCTTTAGGGACTGCTGGATCAGCATTTAATGTACCTGCAACGGGTACACTATCCAGTGGTAGTCAGGCAGGTCATGGTATGCCAGCAGTAGGGGAATTTGCTAAAGCATTAAGAAATAAAAAAGCTACAACGACGGCACCCAATCGCAATCCTTTAGGGCTTGAGATTAAAACTGCAGTGGTCGGGTTTGGTTCAGTGTTCAATGTCGATCGTACTGAAGATGCAGCCAAACCTGAAACCAATAGGATTATTCGTCGCCTAAACTATATTAATAGTCGAGGAGAGCGAACGACAGAGCTGCGTGATTATTATAATTGTTCATTAATTACGGATGTTGATGCCAGGAACGCATGTAATTGGGGGGCAAAATCCCATCCAGATTTACCAACGAGTGTAGGTGGTTATGGTGAAGGCGGATTCTATTCTGCACAATCCACAGATGATGTGGTACAAAGTGTGGTTAAATTTTTAGATGATGTAAAACCTGAATTTGACCCAGTTGCAACAGGTTCACCGACTTTACCGCAGGATGCATTGAACCCATTACGTATCCAGCCTTATGGCTATTATGCAACATTTACGCCAAAACCTCAGGAGTCTACTCAGCTTTGGGTAGGTAATCTAAATAAATATCATATCTATAATGGTGAACTTTATAACTCGAGTAAAACTATAAGTCTAATTAAAGCGGATGGTTCATTGGATTCAACTGCTAGTGGTCTGTGGACAGGTGGTATGAAAGGAAAGTTGCCTTTAGGTTTAAGTACTAATGCAGAGAATGAAAAAAAAGCTAACCGTACTATCTATACCAATCGACAAATTACAGGCACCGCAGCACCATTTGTGGCTAGTGAAACCAATTCACTGAAAAAAGTGAATATATCAAATTTATATGGCACAGATACAACAGCTCTATTTATTAATGATCCTGATAAAAATTATTGGCTGAACTTGCTTGGCTATAATGTTGGTGCAATAGAAACAGGAATTACTTTAGCGAACCTTCCATCTAAACCAGAATTACGTCAAGTCGGTGCAATAATGCACTCCACTCCAATTTTATTGACGCAACGGGGTAAAATTACCGTGAGTGCAGCGGGTGCATTAGATACAACGGATCGTGATGACTATCTGCTGTTTGGTAGTACCCAGGGATTACTCCATGTGGTAGATGCTGATACCGGTATAGAGAAATTTGCTTTTGCACCCCATGAAATGATGCAAAATCAAAAAGCAGCTTTTTTATCTGAAACCAGTAGTACTGGTGGTAAAAATAACTTGTTCTATGGTATAGACGCACCTTGGGCAGCTTATACCCAGTATGTGTCAAAAACTGATGGTACTTTGACCGTGAACAGTTCGGACCGTACCAGTGATGGTAGCTCAAATACTGATCTTGCACTCAAAGGATTGCAGTGGGTATATGGTGGTCTGCGTATGGGTGGGCGGAGTTATTATGCGTTGGATTTATCTGATCTAAATACTCCAAGTCTTAAATTTCATATTGACCCTGAAAATTCAAAAATTTATAAATCAAGTACTACAGCTACTGATGTAACTGCTTTGAGTTATATGGGACAAAGCTGGTCTAAGCCAACCCTCGCCTATGTTAAATTTGGCGGCACAAAAAAACTGGTGATGTTTGTCGGTGGTGGTTATGATGTGGGCTATGAAAATGCAGACTATAATCAAAATACCACCACAGGGAGCGGTGCAGGCGTATACATGTTTGATGCCAATACAGGTGATTTGCTTTGGTGGACGAGTGCCAATGCTAAAGCTCTAGGGGGTGCAGAAGCGTATACTGATGCCAGTGATGCAACAACCCTTAATATGAAATATAGCGTGGTCAGTCAAATTAATGCCATCGACCGTGATGATGATGGTTTAGTTGATAACCTCTATTTTGGAGATTTGGGGGGACAAGCCTTCCGTGTCGACTTAAACAACAGCGCAACGACAAAATCAAGTTTCGCAACACGTGTAGTACGGTTGTTTACTCAGAATGCAAGTGGTGGTGCAAGCCCACGTTTCTATGAAATGCCTAGTGTTTCTATCCATGATGGTGATAGTGGTTATATTGCAGCAGTGGCTTTTAGTTCAGGCAATCGTAGTTCTCCTTTAGTAGGAGTAACGCTAGCAGGTAGTAACCAAGCAGGTTCAACGGTGAGCGCTGCTGATGGTGTATTTGTGGTCTATGATAAAGATGTTGCAAAGTCTGATTTATATACACTGACTGACAGTGCAACTACGACCCAATTAACTACAAAAAATGTTTCCTTAGCTTCGTTAAATTCAAATATAAGTACTGGTGTCGCTATTACTGGAAATAACGGATGGAAATATATCTATTCTAATACTGCCGGTGTTTATAAAGGTATGAATGAGCTATATGCGGTGGATGGGATGTTGTATGTCAATGTTTATCATCGTGATGGAACAGGAATTGGTGGCTCTTGCGGTGCAGGGGTAAAAGGGGATTCTTATATTTATCAGTTCTGTTTACCAACAGGAAAATGCTCTTTTAATACTACAACAACTGGACAGCCAAATAGAGTTAAATTGGGGGCCGGTATTCTAGGTGCGGGTTTAGGGCAAGGGTTTAGTAGTGCAAATAATACGGGTTTAGTTGTTAAACGTCCTACAACTCTAAATTGTACAACCACTCCAAACTTACCTGAATGTCAAGAGTTTACGACTACTGCGAAACTTAAACAGCTACGTTGGTATGAAAGCCGATAGGGGGAATCATGAATAAAATACGTGCATTTACCCTGATTGAGCTGATGGTGGTGGTGGTGGCGATCGCCATCTTCGCCGCAATAGCTTTTCCAAGCTATACTCAATATATGGAAAGACGGGATTTAGCAATTGCAAAGCAGGAAGCTCTACGGATTTCTGCCGAGCTTGAACGCTTTAAATCGAAAAATTTTAGTTATAAAGGTTTTGATGCTAGTTATTTGTATAGTTATTCAGGAACTGATGCTAATGGAAATCCGACAACAGCAAGTTATTATGATCCTGCAACAGGTCAATTGTTGCTGCCAATTGGCTCAAATGCTTCAACAGCGAAATATATCTTAACGCTAGCCAATAATGGAACGGGATATAAACCTTTAACTTTTGCCAAAGGTTCTGATGGAAATGAAACTGCAGATTCTGTCAGTGTGAATGGTCTGAGTTGGGTGATTTCAGTAGAGCGGACAAAAGATAGTTCAGGCGAGCCAAAACAGCCCCGCAACTATGATTTATTGCTGAACAATGCTGGAATGCGCTGTATGACTAAAGTAAAAAATGTTGTTACAAGTTATACGAACTGTGGTGGGAGTAGCGAGAAATGGTAATGAATAAAAATAAAGGATTTACCTTAATCGAGCTAATGATTGTGGTAGCAATAATTGCTATTTTGGCAGCGATTGCTTACCCATCTTATACTCAGTATAAAATTCGTACTAACCGTGCTGATGTACAAAGTGAAATGATGAATACCGCGCAGCGTTTACAGAGTTATTATGTGATTAATCACAATTATACGAGCGCAACCCTAGATAATGGCACTACTAGCAAGGATTATCCAACATCTAATCCTGTTTATAGCATTACATTGGTTCCGAATGGTCAAACTTATACATTAACTGCAGAACCTAAATCAGGTACTGTTCAGGTAGGTAATGGAAATGTAATTTTAGATAGTCAGGGAAGGAAGTGTTGGACTAAAACAACTACAGCTTGCGTTCCTTCAGCCACCTCAAACTGGGACGGCCGCTAAAATAAATTCTAACTGTGGATAACCTAAAATTTGATCTTTCTTTCAGGGCAAATATAACGTAAAATATTGCCCTCTATGAAAGGGGTTTGAAATCGTATCGATGGTCGATACGTGGATAATCCGTAAAAACTATAAGGTTCTATCATGGTTGTAATTCGTCTAGCACGCGGTGGTGCTAAAAAACGTCCGTTCTATCAAATCATTGTGACTGATAGCCGTAATGCACGTGACGGTCGTTTCATCGAACGTATTGGTTTCTTTAACCCTACAGCTCAAGGTAAAGCAGAAAAAGTTCGCTTAGATGCTGAACGTTTTGCACATTGGGTTGCTCAAGGTGCTCAACCGTCTGAACGTGTTGCTTCTTTAGCTGCTCAAGCTAAGAAAGCTGCAGCTGCTGCATAATTTTTGCAAATTAGGTAGTAGGTAGCCCATGACACCAACACAGAATGTTCCCGAAGATCGTATTCAGATTGGACAGTTACGTTCAGCATATGGATTAAATGGGTGGCTCTGGGTCTATTCCAATACAGAACCTATGAGCAACATCTTTGACTATCTTCCTTGGTACATTGAGACCAAAGCAGGTTGGCAAGCAGTAGATGTAAAACGCTGGAAACCGCATGGCAAAGGCCTGGTTGTTTCGCTAAAAGGTGTGAGTGATCGCACTGCAGCAGATAGCCTGGTGGGTGCAAATGTCTGGATTTCAAAAGCGCAGCTTCCAAAAGCAGGTGTGGATGAGTATTACTGGTCAGATTTAAAAGGCTTAACTGTGTTGGGTTTGAATGAAGAAGAGCAGGAAGTCAATCTCGGTAAAATCCATGAACTGTTTGAGACAGGTGCCAATGATGTGATGGTGGTTCACGCAACGCCAGACAGTATTGATGCTGAAGAACGCATGATTCCGTGGCATAAAGATGTGGTGCAGCGAGTTGATATTGAAGCTGGTCGTATCTACGTCAATTGGGGCGTAGACTACTAAGAATTTTCTGGAAATAAGGGAGTCTGCGATGTTTTTTGCAGTCATTACGCTTTTTCCTGAAATGTTTGAAGCGATTACAGCCTACGGTATTAGCGGGCGTGCGGCAAAGCGCGAAATTGTACAAGTCACTTGTATCAATCCTCGCGATTATGCTGAGGGCAACTACAAAAGAGTGGATGAACGTCCATTTGGTGGTGGTCCAGGTATGGTGATGATGGCAGAGCCTCTGGCAAAAGCAATTCACCACGCCAAAGAGCTTGCCACGCAAGCAGGATGTGTTCAGGTTCCTGTGGTGTATATGTCTCCACAAGGAAAAACCTTAAACGAAGCTGCAGTACAACAGTTTGTCGAATATGACGGATTGATTGTGTTGTGCGGACGTTATGAAGGCGTTGATGAGCGTTTGATCCAGCAATATGTTGATCAGGAATGGTCAATTGGAGATTACGTCTTGTCTGGCGGTGAACTGCCTGCGATGGTTTTATTGGACAGTATTATTCGGAGACTTCCGGGTGCGATGTCAGATGAACAATCACATGTGCAAGACTCGTTTGTGGATGGTCTTTTAGACTGCCCACAATATACCAAGCCAGATCAGTTTGAAGGTTTGGATGTGCCTGAAGTACTTAAATCCGGGCATCATGCAAATATTGAAAAATGGCGGTTTTTGCAGCGTTATCAACGAACACTTGAACGTCGACCTGAATTGGTTGAACAAGTCGAGTTGACCAAGCAGCAAAAAAAATGGCTGAAAGATTTGTAAGGCATTGCTAAGAAATTGGTTCTGTCTTCGAAAACGGTACTTAAATTGAGTTTAAGTATTCTTTAATAGGCTCTTTAGAGTTGAGATGGTCGACTTTAAAGGGAAAGATAATCGGGTCTATGCGCTTTAGCCTCTAGCCCCCGCGATGATCAGACCTCTTCTGACTCGCATTATTGGAGATACCTCATGAGCGGTAAGCATCCTTTAGTTCAAGTAATTGAAAATGCACAATTGAAACAAGACATCCCTGCTTTTGCACCAGGTGATACAGTTATTGTTTCTGTAAAAGTTAAAGAGGGCGACCGTGAGCGTCTTCAGGCTTTTGAAGGCGTTGTAATTGCTAAGAAAAACCGTGGTTTGAACTCTGCGTTCACAGTACGTAAAATTTCTAGCGGTGTTGGTGTTGAGCGTGTATTCCAAACTCACTCACCAATCGTTGCTGGTATCGAAGTGAAACGTCGTGGTGACGTTCGTCGTGCTAAACTTTACTACCTACGCGAATTGTCTGGTAAAGCTGCACGTATTCGTGAAAAATTGCCAGCTCGTAAAGTTAAAGCTTAATTTTAAGTTTTATACGAGTAAAAAATGCGCCTTTTGGCGCATTTTTTATGTCTGAAATTTAAGTGGATTATAAGCCTTGCAGTTTTAAGCGGTTGGCATGCTGGCGATAGACATCTACCGGATCAGGTGCAAAGGTAGCTTTCAATCCAAGCACTTGATTGACCTCATCCAGGTGGTTCCAGTTGTAGTCATCCCGAATGGTTTTACCAAATTTGGCGCTACAGCGAGGCACCAAACCGTCATTATCACGGCCGCCATCAATCAACAAACTGGTGGCTTTCAGTACAGAGTCGACATCCAGCAGATTGGTTACGGTGCCTATACCGGTAAAGGAATAATTGTAAATGCCTTGTTCCACTGCAGCACCTTCACCGCATGCACTACTTGGCATACCCAGCGGATATTGCTGTGCGAACTTTGCAGAGCCAGAAGTACTTAAGCTGTTGGCACTGGCGAGGGAATCATGTGGATAGCTGTTCGGATCTAAACCTTGAGCCCATACAATGGCTTTGGACAGTGCATTCACCACGGAAGTCACCGGTGTTTCTAAAATGGGTGCCGCATCACGAACCGTCAAAATTAAATTGGAGACAGGTGAGCCTTTATTGGTTGCACCCACTGTGGTTAATGAAGCTACATATTGCGGTTTAATACCGGCAATATAGCGAATGGTGGGTCCACCGTGAGAGTGGCCAATCAAATTGACTTTTTCTGCACCAGTGATGGCACGGATTTCTTCCACTTGTTGTAATAATTGTTCGCCGCGAATTTCAGATGAATTGAACGGAGATACACGAGTTGCCCAGACATTTGCACCATTTCGGGCTAAGTCGGGCAAAATTTGATACCAATAATCCAGGCCAAATTGATCAGTGCCCACGCGGATGAAGCCGGCCATACCGTGAGTAAAAACAATTGGATATTTGGTTTTGGCATAGCTTGAAACAGCTTTGCTACTGACTTGACTTGCCTGTGTGTCTGCATGTGCTGAAGCGAAGCAGCTACCGAGTAATAGACTGCTGATTAAAATTTTAATTTTCATCCTGTACCCTTATTTTTATTGATTTCTAAGTTGAAAGCTTCATACCAGCTAATATGCATACGGTTGATATGAAGCCGCAAAATTATTGTTTTTTAGCCTTCCGATGCGATTAAAGTCCTTGTAGCTTTAGACGATTGGCATGTTGACGATAGACATCCACTGGATCAGGTGCAAATAAAGATTTCAGCCCCAGCACTTGATTGACTTCATCTAAATGGTTCCAGTTATAGTCATCGCGGATGGTTTTACCAAACTTGGCACTACAGCGGGAGACCAGGCCATCATTTGCTTTACCGCCATCAATCAGCAAACTTGTTACTTTTAAAGCACCGTCAGGATCCAGTAAATTGGTCACTGTGCCTACGCCGGTAAAGGAATAGTTATAAATGCCTTGGTCTACCCATTTACCTTCTCCACATGTTGTACTTGGCATCCCTGTAGGGAACTTGGCATTAAACTGTGCAGAGCCTGCAAGGGTTAAACTTTTTCCACCGGCTAAAGAATCATGCGGGAAGCTTTTTGGATCAAGCCCTTGTGCCCAGGTAATCGCTTTGGAAACAAAATTGATAACGCCTACCAATGGACCTTCAATCGCTGTGCCTTCAGCGGATAGGATTAAATCCGCCACAGGTGAGCCTTTATTAGGTGCACCTACACCTGTCATTGAGGCGACTTTACCTGGTATTACCCCCGCAACGTAGCGAATGGTTGGACCACCATGTGAGTGACCAATAAGGTTAACTTTTTTTGCTCCGGTTAATGCGAGAATCTCTTCTACCTGTTGAACCAGTTGTTCGCCACGAACTTCAGATGAATTGAACGGAGATACCCGAGTTGCCCAGACATTTGCACCATTTCGGGCTAAGTCGGGCAAAATTTGATACCAGTAATCCAGCCCAAACTGGTCTGTACCTACAGTAATGAAACCGGCCATACCGTGAGAAAAAACAATTGGATATTTGGTTTTTGCATAAGTTGAGAGCACTTTTGCGGTCACTTGCGAAGTGTTGGATGCCTGAGCGCTACTAAGGGTCAAAGCCGTCATTAAACCTGCAATTAATAATCCATATTTCATAGAGAGTCCTCATTTTTTTTGTTTTGTACATACTTTTATTTTTAAATTATCGCTGTGGTCATAAAGATCATTCAGCAGCCAGAATTTAAAAAAGACCGGTTTTAATCAAGGTGGTTACATTGATTTAACCGAAGTCGTGAGACTAAAAACTCATCAGTAAAAGTATGCTCTGATGAGTTAAAAATAATTTATAAGCCCTGAATTTTTAAGCGATTGGCGTGTTGTCTAAACAGGGCAACCGGATCAGGGGCGAACATTCCTTTTAAACCAAACATCATGTTGGCTAGATCAGTATGGTTAAGATTGTAATCATCACGAATGACGAGACCAATATGTGAACTACAGCGAGCGACCATACCATCATTGTCTTTATTGCCATAAGACAATGGCCCGAGTTGCATCAGAATGCTGTCAATGTCTAGAAGGTTGGTGGTTTGTGCAGTTCCACCCCAAGAATAGTAATAAATGCCTTTATCCACTTTGGCACCGCTCTTGTTACAGTCAGATGCTAAAGCAGTGGTCGGGAAGCGTTTATTAAAGTTTGCAGATTCCACTTCGGTTAGTGACTTCATCGAAGCATCAAAGTTCACGGGAATGTCGGGATTGGCCTGAGCCCAGGTCATCAGTGGCCCAATGATGTATTGTCCTAAAATATTGAACGCAGTACGGCTAAGCGTGTTGTTTTGAATATCATCTGCCACTTTAGAACCCCGATAGGTTCCGCCCACGCCAGTTATGGATGCCACATACTGCGGTTTTACTGCCGCAACGTATTGTACGGTGGGGCCGCCATGACTGTGACCAATCAGGTTGACTTTATTCTTACCCGTAATCGCGAGCACTTCTTCTACTTGAGCAATCAGTTGTTCGCCCCGGAACTCGGTGGTATTGGCAGGGGAGAGCTGTGCGGCAAAAACAGTTGAACCATTGCGTGCCATATCCGGCAAAATTTGATACCAATAATCAATATTGAAACTTTCATCGCCGATGCGCGACCAGCCTAACCAACCATGGGTCATGACAATCGGATACCTGGTTTTGGCATAATCGGATTTGACCGTTTCGTTAATTTGTAAAATTCCTTTTGCTGCTTGTGTTTCAGCTGTAACACCCAGCACCAGGCTGGTCATTAAAGTAAGCATGAGCGCTTTTTTACTTTTTAAAGTTTTCATCAACTTCTTCCTTAAATACTTTTGTTTTTATTCATATAAGTACATCAATAAGTTGATTAATCTAATCTCCTTATTGGACTACATTGCGATTAATCGCCATATGGTAATTTTCCTCCCTGATCATGGATGGTTTCAAAAGTCCCTACTCGTAGTTGTTCTTCTGGTCGATTAAAGTGCTGAGTACGTAATTTTTGCACGGCTTGTTGTTTGGCCTCATCACTCATGCCGCTTTTGATGATGCTGTCCCGTTCGCCCAGATACTGATCGACCTTGTCTTTCCAGTCATTACGTTGCCCATCTAAGGCTTCTAGACGTTGAGTAGCCTCAGGACCAACCAGGTTCATGCGCATCTGATGAATATCTTCCGCTGAACCCCCACGTGCCTTAATATCCGCCGTGAGTTTACGCAAGTCTTCCAGTTTGTTGAGTTGTTCGAGGTTTTCTTTCCAGTCTTCAGGTAATTGATTAAAAAGATCTTTTAGTTTTTGTGCTTTTTGTGCTTCGGTTAAATTCTTGTCTGCCAGCACGGTCATACGATTCAGTGTGTATTCATGGTAGGTATCTTCCGTACCAAATAAGCCTTCAATTTCATAGTCAGAAAAAAACTGTTTACGCAAATTTTTCATATTGGCGAAAATGCTTTGATAATATTTAGGATCTTCCTTGTCGATATTGGGTACTTGCAAATCGCCCAGTTTTTCCCGGTAATTGATATAACGATTCCACAAATCAATAATTTGTCCTAAAGCGGGTTGTTTATAGTTTTGCTGTATATAGGCTTTGAAATCATGTTTGATTTGCTTCAGATCTTTTTCGCCATATGCGGTAATGAAATATTCAAAACAGTTGCGTGTCTGTTCATTGACAATTAAACGGTTGGCATTGTCCAGACGCAATTGACAGTTTACTTCTGTGTCTTGCTGGCTATGACCGACGAAAGCCCGGCTCTGATCTGTAGTGGCAGGTAGAGGAGAAGTTAAGGCATTATTTACATCAACTTTTTGAACAGCCTCTGTGTTTTCTGCAGTGGACTGGGAAGGGGCGAGCCAAAATAGCAGCACAGCCAGGCACGCTATAATAACCGCTAAAATAATCCATAACTTATGATGTTTTTGCATTTCCTATGCAACCTTCTTTTATTTTGTTTTTTATGGTCCTAAAAAGTGAAAACAATGTGCCATAAAAAAAATTAATAAAGCGTAGAAGAGTTGTAAATAATGATAAGCGGTTGCTAACATAGCAGCCGTTTGAACTTGTTTGATTTTCACTATGAAAAAGACTTCCCCTAAAATTCAGCGCCGTCATATCAGCGGCGTATTTTTACTGAATAAGCCTCTGGGTATCAGTTCAAATGCAGCCTTACAAAGAGTACGCTGGTTGTATCGGGCACAAAAGGCCGGGCATACCGGAGCCTTGGATCCATTGGCTTCAGGTTTATTGCCTATCTGTCTGGGTGAGGCGACCAAATTTTCCCATTATTTACTCGATTCGACCAAGCGTTACCAAACCACGATTCATTTGGGGCACAGTACAACGACTGGGGATGTCGAAGGTGAAGTGTTATTAGAACAAGCTGCACCTACATTGACCGAAGAACAGATCAAACAGGTTCTGGACAAGTTTGTTGGTGATATTCAGCAAGTACCGCCGATGTATTCAGCGCTGAAAAAAGAAGGACGTCCTCTGTATGAGTTGGCGCGTAAAGGGATAGAAATTGAACGGGAAGCACGTCCGATTCATATTTATGCCATCGAATTACTCTCTTTTACTGAAAATAGTATTACCCTTGATGTGACCTGTTCTAAAGGTACGTACATTCGGGTATTGGGTGAAGATATTGCTCAGGCCTTGGGGACATTTGGTCATCTCACTTATTTGCACCGGATTAAAACCGGTCATTTTGACCTGATTCCTGAATACACCATCGAGTATTTGGAAAGTCTGACTGAACAGGAACGTGAGGCTGTATTGTTGCCTGCTTATGCACCTGTAGATCATTTTCCTAAAGTTCAGGCGCCTGAAGGACGTGCCGAATACTTTAGCCGTGGTATGGAAAGCAATATTGAGCATGCAGCTGAAGCTCAGGTGCTGGTGTTCGATGGCGAAAAATGCTTAGGTCTGGCTGAAATTACCGACCGTAAGCGTCTGGTTCCGAAACGCGTATTAAATCTCGAGTAATTGTTGAAATAAAATTATGGAAATTGAAATTGTCTTAAGTCTTCTATTTTTTGCATTTTTTGCCGGTGCGATTGATGCAGCAGTAGGAGGTGGCGGGTTAATTCAAATTCCGGCCTTAATGAATACTTTTCCGCATATGAACACCGCAACGCTGTTCGGTACCAATAAAATGGCATCCATTTGTGGTACTGCCTCAGCGGCATGGTCGTATTTACGCCGTGTCAAACTTGCCTGGAAGTTACTGGCAGTGATTGGTGTCGCTGCCTTTATCAGTTCTTTTGCAGGAGCTGCCTGTGTCAGCATGATTCCTAAAGAAGTCCTGCGTCCGTTTGTACTGGTGATGCTGATTGTGATTGCGATCTATACCTTTATGAAAAAGCAGTTCGGTCAAGTGCATTTTCAGCAAAGTATTACGAGAAAAACCTTAATACTGGCCGGAATTGGCGGTTTGATCATTGGTTTCTATGATGGAGTTTTTGGTCCCGGAACCGGCAGCTTTTTTATTTTCTATTTTATTCGTTATTTAAAAGTCGATTTCCTGCATGCCTCTGCCTTATCTAAAATTGGCAATTTTATGACCAATTTTGCTGCCTTAAGTTTCTTTATTCCAACGGGGCATGTGCTGTTCAGTTTAGGTTTGATGATGGCGGTGGCGAATGTGGCCGGTTCAATCATCGGCGTGCGTGCGGCCTTAAAATATGGCAGCGGTTTTATCCGCATTCTGTTTTTAGTTTTGGTCAGTATACTGATTGTTCGTTTGGCTTATCAGACATTTTTTCCGTAAATCATTCTCAATATTAAAATTTTCTATACAAATTCTCCTTATAAAAGTTCCTGAATATTTGCCAATTCCATTTTATGATGGATTAAAGGCATGATAAAAACAGGAGAAAAATTACATGATCACCATTTTTGAAGCATTAAGGGAAAGTCATGAAATCCAGCGTGATCTGGCAGAAAAATTACTGCAAACTTCTGGGGATTCGCCAGAACGTCATGAATTATTCAAACAACTAAAGAATGAATTATTCGCACATGAAACGGCTGAAGACCGTTATTTTTATATTCCGCTTATGATGACCGATTCTGGACTGAATATTACCCGGCATGCCTTGGCAGAACATCATGAAATGGATGAGATGATTGAAGAGCTGAGTGAAACTGATTTCAGCAATCCAGGCTGGATCGCGCTAGCCAAAAAGCTTTCGGAGAAGGTGCATCATCATCTGAAAGAAGAAGAACACGGCTTTTTTCAGCAGGCCGGAAAAATTCTGGGAGAGGAACAGAAAACAGCTTTAGCAGTGCAGTACAAAAATGAATATCAGCGTTATAAAGACATGAAAAAAGATATGCTGGTAAAAAGCTAAAATTTAAATTCAAAATTGCATGATAAAAAAGATGGCATCAGCGCCATCTTTTTGGAAATTTGCTATTTCAGGACTCGACTTTTTGGCGGGACCTGAATGTCACCCCAACCGATGCCAGCATGACACACAGCAGGGCAATCCACTGTAACAACCCTATTTTTTCTCCCAACAAAAGTAGTCCCGTAAGTGCAGCCAGAGCAGGAGAAAGACTGGATAATGTGCCATAACTGAGTTTGCTTAAAAACTTAAGTGCTTGCAGATCGAGCGCATAAGGAATGGCGGTTGCCAGTACTGCAATTGCCAAGGCCTTGCCCCAATATTGGGTTTCAATCAATGCAGCAGCATCGTGATATAAGCCAATGGGTAATAAACTTAAAGCAGATAAACTGATGGCAATGGTCAGCGCATGCATGCCAATATTCTGCTGCACCACTTTTTGGCCAAAATAAATATAAAAGGCCCAGCATAGTCCCGCCGCCAAGGCACATGCCGCACCGATCAGCGAAAATTGTTCACTTTGAGCCTGTCCCCAAGGCACCATCAAGGCAATGCCTAAAATGGCCAGTCCGACCCAGAGATAATCGCTACGGCGCTGGATAGACAATAAGGCCAAGCCCAAAGGTCCGATAAACTCTAAACCGACGGCAATGCCTTGAGGCAGTTTTCCCAAAGACATATAGAACAGGATATTCATGAATCCAAGTGCTGCGCTATAGCACAACAAGTCACGCCATTTTAAAAAGGACAGACGTTTTAAAATGTGCCATGAACGAAACATGATGCAGACAATGACGGAGGCAAAAACCAACCGCAAAATCGTGACAGTGAGGGGATCGAGAACCATGAACAGCTGTTTGGCAAACGATGCACTGATTTGATAGGAAATCATGGACAGAACCATGAAGACTACGGCAAGAAGTTGAGAGTTTGGCATGAGGCACGCAGTTGGATGGTTCGTCAAATAGACCATGTTTCAGGTGCGCACAGTATAGCGGCTAAAGGTGGTTTTTTGAGTTTTTACTGCAGGGAAATTTTAAATTCAAAACTTTAAATTTAATCAATCATTGAGGTAGGATGGTTTGATGGATTTGAATTTAAATTGGCCGGTTTTTCATTTGTCTGCGGTTTTATGCTTGGCTTTTTGCGTAGTATAAGTACAACCAATCGAGGCAGTAATAATGGTCGCAAGTGCAAGCCACTGATTCCACATTAGTTGTTCACCTAAAAAGATAAAACCTGACAACGCTGCAATTGCCGGTTCTACGCTCATTAAAGTACCGAAACTCAGCGCTGTTAAATTGCGCAGTGCAATCATTTCCAGAGTAAAAGGCAGGGCACTGGCCAGTACCGCCAAGGCAATAAAATAAATGAGGTTCGAAGGTTCAAAAACGTTGGCTGACATGCCGGAAAACAGGGCAATCGGCATTAAACACAGCATGCCGATAAACATGCCCAAGCACACCGTATGATTACCTGAAATACCGGAAGGTTTTTGTCCGGCCACGATATACAGTGCCCAGCAAGCACCTGCACCGAGTGCAAAAGCAATTCCGATCAAATCGAGGCTTTGTGAAAACTGATCGAACGGAAACAATAGAATAAGACCAAGAATAGCCAGTCCAACCCAGATAAAATCGAATTTTTGCCGCGCGTAATACAGCGCCACGCTGAGCGGACCAATAAATTCAAAAGAAACGGCAATACCCAGCGGCAGGCGATTAATCGACAGGTAGAACATGGCATTCATACCGGCCAAAGCAATACCGTAGCTGATAATGGCTTTCCATTTCACCTGTTTAAAATTGATTTGCCAGATTTTAAAAATAAGCGCCAAGATTACCGTACCAATGAGCATGCGCATAGCTGCAACGCTCAGGATGGGAAACTGACCGAACAGGATTTTGGCAAGCGAGCCGCTGCTCTGCACGCTGATCATTGCAATCAGCAATAACAGCAGTGCCTGAACATGGGGTGTGTTTTTAAAATTTAACATGCACTAAATTTGTTTCGATTTCTCGAATAGCGGGAGAGCAGCAATAAAAGCTGTAAAAATAAAAAACCACAGCACGAATGCTGTGGTTTTTTTAAAATCTTAAATTAGAACAATACGCGAACTCGGATAGTACCTTCAACTTCCTGAAGTGTATCCAGCGCTTCTTTAGAAGCAGTTGCGTCAACGTCCATCACCAAGTAACCCACATCACCTTTAGTCATCAATGATTGACCAGAGATGTTGATGCCGTGTTCAGCAAACAGGTTGTTGATTTTAGAAAGCACGCCAGGAATGTTTTTGTGAATGTGCAGTAAACGGTGTTTACCTTCAGTCAACGGCAACGCAATTTCCGGGAAGTTTACAGCAGATAAAGTCATACCTTTATCTGAATAAGCAACAAATTTCTCTGCCACTTCCAAACCGATGTTTGCTTGCGCTTCCATGGTTGAACCGCCTACGTGAGGAGTCAAAATCACGTTGTCCAGGCCACGAAGTGGAGAAACGAATTCTTCACCGTTGGCTTTAGGTTCTTTAGGGAATACGTCGACTGCAGCACCAGCAATGTGACCAGATTTAATTGCATCAGCGAGGTCTTCAATGATGACACAAGTACCACGTGCAGCATTAATGAAGATAGAACCTTCTTTCATTTGAGCAAATTGATCTTTACCAAAGAAGTTACGCGTAGATGGAACATCTGGAACATGTAGAGATACAACGTCTGCATTGGCAAGTAACTCACCCATAGTACCCACTTGACGTGCGTTACCCATAGGAAGTTTAGTGACTGCATCATAATAAATGACATGCATACCCATGCTTTCAGCAAGAACTGAAAGTTGAGAACCAATTGAACCGTAACCTACGATACCTAAAGTTTTACCACGAGTTTCAAACGAACCTACTGCAGATTTGTTCCAGCCACCACGGTGAGTAGAAGCAGATTTAGCAGGTACGCCACGAAGCAGTAAAATTGCTTCAGCAAGTACCAGTTCAGCCACTGAACGGGTATTTGAATATGGTGCGTTAAATACTGGAATACCACGACGCATTGCTGCATCAAGATTTACCTGGTTGGTACCGATACAAAAACAGCCAACAGCGATAAGCTTGTTGGCTGCTTCGAATACTTCTTCAGTTAACTGAGTACGTGAACGAATACCGATGAAGTGGGCATCTCTTACCGCTTCTTTCAACGCTTCACCCTCAAGCGCAGTTTTACGGTAGTCAATGTTGGTATATCCAGCAGCATTTAAAGTGTCGATTGCGTTTTGATGAACGCCTTCTAACAACAAGAAACGAATTTTATCTTTAGGCAGTGAAAGATGTTGGCTCATTACGGCTCCGCTACAAAGGCCAAATTTAGTCGCGGTATGATAACATACGAGAACGGTCTATATACATTTCCTTTATGACACAGAGGATAGGTATTTTTGCCATACATATGCCGTTGACTACAGATTTTGGTCTAACTAAAGCTGTAATTTTTAAGGCTAGATTGTCAAAATGCTTATTTCTGCAAGGTTTCAGTGGAAAATGTCTTATAATGCGGCGTAGTGGAATCAGTCACAGCCATGCTGTCGATTTTATGTTCACGCCCGGTCCAAGACATCATTTTATTATGAATCCTTTTACAAATGAATGATCTATAGACCATCCACCACTTGTATATTTCTTGTTAGGTCTGCAAACGATGAATGCTCCAGTCGCTTTAACACCTGAGTTATTAACCCAATTGACAGCCATTGTCGGTGAAAACCGCATTAAGACAGATGCGGATAGCCTGCAAAACTGGGGTCGAGACCATACTAAACATTTCGATCCAAACCCGTCGGTCATCGTTTTTCCATCTAGCACCGAACAAGTGCAACAGATTGTGAAACTTGCTAACCAGTTTAATGTGGCAATTACTCCATCAGGTGGTCGTACCGGTTTATCTGCGGGTGCTGTAGCAGCCAACGGTGAAATTGTGGTGAGCATGGAGAAGATGAACCAGATTCTGGAATTCTTCCCGGCAGACCGTATGGTGCGTGTAGAAGCGGGTGTGGTGACTGAACAGTTGCAGAACTACGCGGAAGAACAGGGTATGTATTACCCGGTGGATTTTGCATCTTCAGGTTCTTCACAAATTGGCGGCAACATTGGTACCAATGCCGGCGGTATTAAAGTGATTAAATACGGCATGACCCGTAACTGGGTGCTGGGTCTGACTGTTGTGACAGGTAAAGGTGACATCCTTCGTCTGAACAAGGGCATGATCAAGAATGCGACCGGTTATGCACTGCAACACTTGTTCATTGGTGGTGAAGGCACTTTAGGTCTGGTGACTGAAGCGGAAATCAAGCTTGAGCGTCAACCGCATGACCTGCAAGTGATGGTGTTAGGCGTACCAGATTTTGATGCGATTATGCCGGTACTGCATGCATTCCAGAACAAAATTGATTTAACTGCATTTGAATTCTTTGGTGAATTGGCAATGCAGAAAGTGCTGGACAATGGTCACGTACAACGTCCATTTGAAACGGCTTGTCCTTTCTATGTATTGCTTGAGTTTGAAGCGCCGTTTGAGCCGATTATGGATGCGGCGATGGAAATCTTCGAGCATTGCATGGAACAGGGTTGGGTGCTGGATGGTGTCATGAGCCAAAGCTTGGAACAGGTACACAGCTTATGGCGTTTACGTGAAGATATTTCTGAATCGATCGCGCCGTTCACGCCGTACAAAAATGACATTTCAGTGTTAATTACTCACGTTCCTGCATTTATTAAAGAAATTGATGCCATTGTTGCTGAAAATTATCCTGACTTTGAAATTTGCTGGTTCGGTCATATTGGTGACGGTAACTTGCACTTGAATATCTTGAAACCTGCTGACTTAAGTAAAGATGAATTCTTTGCCAAATGTCAGGTGGTAAACAAATACGTGTTCGATACTGTGAAAAAATATGACGGTTCGATTTCTGCGGAACACGGTGTCGGTATGACCAAAAAGCCATATCTTGAATACTCGCGTACTGCTGAAGAAATTGAATACATGAAAGCTTTGAAACAGGTATTCGATCCAAACGGTATTATGAACCCGGGCAAATTGTTCGATTTATAATCCCTGATCGAATTTAATGCTAGAAAGGCACATTGGAAAATGTGCCTTTTTTATGATTTTAAAAAATTAATAATAAATTCAAAATATTGTATGATTGATAAAAAATAATCACATATTTTTATGAGGGGTTTATGAGTTTACGACAATGTCCAGATTGTTTAAAAGAATATAGTTTAAGAGCGCCATCTTGTATTCATTGCGGCGCACCAAACGAGCATTTTCAAGCGGTTGCACAGCCTGTTTCAGAAAAAGACGATGATAATTCGGTATTGGGATGGATTCTTGCCATTATTGTTGGGGTGGGTACGGTTCTCGCAATGGTACCGGATTTGCGCGTTGAAGTTTTGAGGATGTTTGATCCCGATGCTGATGTGGTCACTGAAAATGAAATGCGTTCATGCGATTCAAAAGGGGCACAAAATCAGATGAAATCGGCTTTTGATCAAAGCCAATATGCTATGACTCTGAATTTAAAAGCGGTTGCAGTTCAAAGCACAACTTTAGAAACCGAATCAGGTAATGTATTGACCTGCCAAGCAGAAATCATGCTGAATAATAGTGAAACGGTACATTATATTTTTAACTTTACCGAGCAAGGTGATCAATACTTAATTAGTGGTCGTCCATCGTAAATAAATTAAAACCTAGGATCTAAAGCTGTTTGATCGGTGACTACATAACTGTTATCGAGTATGAAAAAAAGGCATGGCATCATAGGTGCAATGTCTTTTTTTTATGGGGGAGATTTCCCAATGTTACGTTTACTCTCTACCTCTATAATTTGTTTGGGCTTAATGACGACGGGCTGTGCTACGACCAAGAAATTGGCGTCTAAAGTGAATATTGGTTCATCAGATACGCCTTTGCAACAAGTCCTGAAAGAAAGACCTGACTTGCGTAAGGGTTCGGCAACGGTTGAAATTCGTCAATTTTTTAATAGTGTAGAGTCACCGACTGCGGCACAGGTGAAAGTGACTGAAACAGGTTTAAAAGATGATTCAATTCGTTCGATGCGTACAGTTTATAGTTTTAAACTGGTGGATGGCGATTGGAAGAAGGTGGATACCGAGAAGTCGTATCAATGCATGCGCAGCAAAAACACAAAGGCTTTCCAGAAAGCGAAATGCTCTTAATAAATCTTTGATTTATGGTTGAAAGTTAGGCTGCTTTGCTGCATAAAAAGCGTATCGATTGATGCGCTTTTTTGCGTTTGGGTAATAAGAACAATGAATATTTTAATTGTGGGAAATGGATTTGATTTGTCGCACTATTTGCCGACCAAATATGATCATTTTATGTATGCTATGAAGCAAATAGAAAGATGGAACATTGAAAAAGGCTGTATGGGCTTTAAAGACAAGAAAAACGGTCTCTGCTAAAATATACCTACTCAACCAAGTAAGTATATTTGTTTGAGCCAGATATATCTCACGAAACACTTTTATCTTCTTAGACAGCTTGTGAATACGTTGTTTTAAGTCACTTATAACTCAGTGCATTTCCGAAATTTAATTTAAACATTCAATGCTTGTCATTGAGCTGACGCTTCTCCCCCTAAAAATAGTGCGTAGCTCTACAAGCGTTAAATATATGTAGAAAAACAATGCAAAAAGTTAAAACTGCCACCTTAAACCGTGCCACGCTGATGTTTCCATTGGCATTGGTGCTGTTTGAATTTTCCGTCTATATCGGCAATGACTTGGTCCAGCCTGCCATGCTCGCCATTACCAAAGACTTTGGCGTAAGCAGTTCATGGGTACCATCTTCCATGTCGTTTTATCTGCTCGGCGGGGCATGTGTGGCCTGGTTGCTGGGTCCATTGTCCGACCGACTGGGACGAAAAAAAGTGCTGCTCGCAGGGGTACTGTTTTTTGTATTGTGCTGCCTACTGATTTTACTGACGAAAAATATTGAAAGCTTTTTAGCCTTACGCTTTTTACAAGGGATAGGCTTAACCGTTATTTCCGCTGTCGGTTATGCTGCTATTCAGGAAACCTTTGAAGAACGTGACGCGATTAAAGTCATGGCGCTGATGGCCAATATTTCACTGCTTGCGCCATTACTCGGCCCTGTGGTGGGGGCATTTATGATTGATCATGTGTCATGGCATTGGGGTTTTATTGGCATTGCTTTGTTGGCTTTTTTAAGCTGGTTTGGGCTTAAAGCCAAAATGCCCGATACAAAGGTGAGCATTCCAAAACAGCCGCTCAGTTATATTTTGGATGACTTTAAACAGATCTATAAAAATAAACGTTTTTTAGCCATGACTTTAGCCTTGCCGATGGTCAGTATGCCATTGATGCTATGGATTGCACTTTCACCAGTGATATTGGTGGAAGAGTTGGGTTTTAGCAGCATGCAATATGGCCTGGCACAATTTCCAGTTTTGGGTGGATTGATTGTCGGTAATATCGTGCTGATTAAAATTATCGACAAACTGGCGTTGGGAAAATCGGTGCTGATAGGCTTGCCGATCATGTTACTCGGAACCCTAGTGTTACTTGCCGGGATGATCTGGCAGGATGATCTGATCTGGTGCTTAATTGCAGGCATGGCCTTAATCAGCTTTGGTGAAGGCATCAGTTTTTCAGTGCTGTACCGTTTTGCATTGATGTCATCGGAAGTTTCCAAAGGGACTGTTGCAGCCGCCATTTCGATGCTGTTGATGTTCAGCTTCTTTATTATTATTGAACTGGTTCGGATGATGTATGAGCAATACCATCTTTGGGCTTATGCGGTGGCCTGTTTTATTTTAATTGCGCTGTGGTTTAGTTTCCCGAGAGCGATGCTGAAAGAGATTTTAAAAGAACGTAAACAGAGTGGGACGTTTTAGGAAAAGCTCCTTCTCCCTGTGGAAGATGAGGAATATTCCGCAAGGCGAGAGGTTAATCATAATTTTACCTCTCCCTTGCGCAGCAGGGCTGCTCATCTCCTGAAAGGAGGGGAATATACCGCTTTGAAATAAGCATTTTCTTCTTGTAGAAGATGAAACATATTCTGTAAGGGATGAGCGGGGGAGCCTTATTATTCGCTAAAAAGGAAATAGCTCTTAAATAAAAAACTATGCCTTTGATTCAGCGATCGGCTGTTCAAAGCGCTTTAATTTGCGATCAAAAACAAAAGTGCCAAACGGTAAAATGGATGCGATTAAACCCAAAATAAACATGCTAATTGACCATTTCTGTCTTTCGCACACAGTAAATAAAACAATTAAAAATAGAATAAACAGTACACCATGCCCCATACCGATATATTTCACTAAAATTGGATTATCCAGCATATATTTCATCGGCATCGCGATAAAAAGAAGCAGCAGAAAGGAAATACCTTCTAAAAGACCGACAATACGTAAAGTTTGAATATTCATGGTCATGTTTAAATCAATGAGAATGAACCCCTGAGTGTACTTAATATTGCCGCAGGGGTGAATTAAAATTTGATGTATTTTTAAAATATATCAAATACTTATAACCAAGCATTTAGCTCGGATTATTTTATTTCCTGCGTCCATAATTCGGTTCTTAGCTTTAACAGTTCAGGCAGTGTTTCGAGTAATAAGCTAATCTGTTTCAGCACCAGTAATAAATTTTCAGACAGGTTTTCTTGCCCACTCATTTGCTTAATTTGATTGAGCTTGTCTTGAATTTTGTCTGAATCTAAAGGTTGTTGCTGTAACAGTACGGCGAACAAAGTGTCTTTACACCACAACATTAAATCCAGTACTTGTGCATCCTGAACTTGCTCGCGGTGACTACCCAAAGCCGAAACATAACTGAGCTGACTGTGGCTATACACCAGATAGCGAAAGGCGGAATGAATCAATGCCTGATTGGGATTTGGTTCAGTACTGAGACTGGAAATCATGCTGGACAGTTCGATTTGCGCATTGTGGGCGGTACGACGCGCACGACGGTAATCCAGACTGTTGTTTTTACCGAATTGGTACTGCTTTACTACCGCATCGAAATACTCTAGTGTCGCTTGATTGCCCTTTTTGATGGTGCTGGAAATATTGCGGAAGTTCCAGTCGGGCCAGATAAAACTCACCGCAAACCAGGCAATCAGACAGCCTAAAAGGGTATCAATAATGCGCGGTAAAATGATGGCATAACCGGCACCTTTTAAGTTGAAAATCAGCAGCACCATTAAGGTGGCCATCAGTGTCGCCATGGCATATTTTTTGGAGCGCAGATAGAAAAAATACACCCCGAAAATAATGGTCAGTACCAGTTGGCCTTCAATACTGGGCACAAAATACAATAGTGGAATACCGAGTAGTACCCCTAAAACCGTGCCTAAAGTCCGCAGTTTTAAACGGCTTTTGGTGGCGAAATAACTGATCTGGCAGACAAATAAACTGGTGAGTAAAATCCAGTAGCCATTTTTAGCAAATGGCATTAAGGAGATGGCATAACCCACGGCAAAAACAAAGGCAATCCGAACTGCATGCCGGAACAGCGCTGAATTTGGGGTGAGATGTTGTTTCAGCTTGAGCCATAAATCCGGTAGATCATGAATATCATCATCCAGCAGATTCAGGTTTTCCTGATGCTGTAAATAATTCTGACGATAATTGTTTTGCTCATGACTTAAATTTAAAAACTGTTCCTGAATTTTTTTCAAATTACGCAAAATCAGCAGCAGGTTTTTCACTTCTAAATTCTGCGGATTTTCAGCTATCCATAAATTAATCGAGTTTTCTAAATTGGCGATGGCAATATCCGTATCTGGATTCGATTGGTAACGTTGATGGGCGAGAATATCCTGCGCCAGTTTTTGACAGGACAGAGCATGCAGTTTTACATTCTTTTGAATCCGGAAAATCAGGTCGGTACGGCTAAAGTTTTGATGAATATTTTCGTAATGTAGATAGTTTGATGTTGCCTGTTCATGAATGTCTTGCGCCAGAAAATACAAATTGAGCCAGTAAATGGTGTTTTTATTGGCACGCGAAGCTTTTAACCGGGTCAGTAAGGATGCCTTGGTGGTATTCAGGCTTTGCACCACTTCACTGTTTTTCAATGAAAGTTCATACAGCAGCGGTTCAATATTGTCGGTATTATCGGGATCAAACAGACGGGCTTTAGCCAACAGTAACTCAGCAATGGCATTGAAATTGGCAGCCAAATTGTCTTGTACAGCCTGTGTGGGTTTGAGCAAATAAAAGATAATTGAGGTCAGGCCATACCACAGCGCACCCAGTACAAAATAGCTCGGCTGCTGATACCACTGGCTATATTCACCCAGTCCAAACATGGTGTAAATAGACAGCAAAATAGTACCGAAGGAAATGGTGGCATAACGCTGTCCCAGTGCGCCCATTAAAATAAAAGCGGCACTAGAGAGGGATAAATACAGAATAAAAAGTAGTTTATAAGGATAAAGAAATTCAAGAATACTGCTGACGCCAAAAAACAGAATGCAGACATAGACCAGATTGCGCAGGCGAATACTCAGGCGGTCATCAAAGTCGGTCAGGGCAGTAGCAATGGCACCCAGCGTCACCGGAACAATTAAGGACTCATAACCTAAAAATAATAAAGCTAAGGTGGTTCCAGTCAGAACAATGAAAATTTGCAAGCAGTAGATCAGAATGGAATTGGATTTAAAGCGTTGAATGAAGTCTTTCAGGCTATTCACGATTTTTCTAAAGATCAATTATTGTGAGAATACAGCGTGAGCTTTTTTATCTGTGCTGTCAATTTAACCTCGTTAGCGTGGCGCAATTTAATCTTTTATGTTTAAGCTTATAACAAAAAAAGCAGGCAACATGCCTGCTTTTGTAGTCTATGATTTTGTGGGCAAGTTATTGAATCACACCACAGGCAATTCGGTCTCCGCCACCGCCTAAAGGTTTGGGCTGATCGGCATAGTTGTCCCCACCGGCATGGATCATAATCGCCAGGCCTTGAACATCAGCCAGTTTTAAACGTGGCGCAACCAGATGTTCTTGGGATTTACCGGAAGCATCCACCGTAATAAGGGGTAAATCACCCATATGACCAGTGAGAGGCGTGCCATGATGTGGTGCCTGATTTGGGTTGAAATGTCCACCAGCGGCAAGAGCTGCACCCACTTTGCCATCTTTTTCGGCTGGGCCACAGAAACCTTTTTCATGAATATGGAAACCGTGAGGTCCAGGTGGCAGATCACGTAAATTGGTATTAATCACCAGCCCGGACGGGCTATCCAGTAATTCTACTGTTCCGATCTTATCACCGATCCCTTGTGCGGTTACGGCATTGACCGTTACACGGTGACCTGTATGTTCCTCTATGGGCATGGGGCCTGTACAACCGGCCAAGAATATTGCACCCAGTGTTGCCATTACACTTTGTTTGAATAGTGTTTTCATAACCAGAAACATCCTGATGTTCTTATAATTGGCACCATTGAAACAAAGTAATCCATACAAGACCATGTGATTTAAGTATTGGAATGTATAGGTTTCTTAACTTAAGCTTGCCAACTTAATTAGGATGACGGGTTTCATTGTCAATATCATGGGCGAGCGTGGCTTTGGGCATCATCAAACCTTCAGTTTCATTGTTTTCATGCAGCCATTCACGCCAAATTGCCAGTAATACGGCCAAAATGACCGGACCTATAAATAATCCCACCATACCAAAGCTGGCCAGACCGCCCAGTACCCCAAACATAATCAGCAGGAAGGGAATCTGGGTAGCGCCGGAAATCACCAATGGACGAATCACGTTATCTGCGGTGCTGACAATACACACGCCCCATGCCATAACCCCAATCGCCTCAACAGTTTGTCCCTGAGAAAATAACCACAGCGAAATAGAAGTATAGGCAACCGGAGGTCCAAAAGGAACCAGTGCCAACAGGAAGGTGATAATGGTCAGTACCATCGGATTAGGCACACCGGCCACAAAATAGCTGATGCCTGCCAGAAACGATTGGGCAATGGCGGTCAGTCCTACACCATAGACCACGGCACGGGTGGTTTCAGAAATGGTCTCTAAATAATGATGAATACGCGGACCAATCACCATTTCCAGGGCTTTGCTGACCTGATTTAAAATGGTGTGACCATCACGGTAGAAGAAAAATAGCGACATCATCGCAAAGCAGAGCTTGATCATGTTTCTACTGACTTCGTTCAGTACTGCTTTACCATAATTTAAATGACCCTGAACCCATAAAGAAACTGACTGAACAATACTGTTCGGGTCCTGATTAATTTCTCTTAAGGTACGTGAAATTTCTTTGCCAATAAAAGGCAGCTGCCGAACAAAGTCAGGCACATTCAGATGACCGGAAAAGACCTGTTTCTGTAATTCGTAATACAGATTTCGCCCTTCATGTTGCAACATGAAAATTGCAAAAATAATCGGTAAGCCCAGAACTAAAACCACAGAAAGAATCATTACTGTGGCACTCAGGGTAGGACGCTGTCCACACATGCGTAATACTGACTGATACAGCGGCCAGGTGACATAGGCAATAATTGCCGCCCAAACCACAGGTACAATAAAATATTTGAGCACATGAAAACTCAAATACATCAGGACAAAAAACAGTCCAAATAATAAAACCTTTTGTAATGTGGGCGCGTAATGTTGCACTGAATTCACTGACTATTCCTAAGTTCGGAGTCCATCTTAACCGAAAAAAAAGCTCCCGAGAACGAGAGCAGGGTAAGTTGTGATGAATATTTATTGCACGTTTCTATACTCAAGCTTTCATGGTATCAATTGAATGCAATTAGAACCAGGCACTGGGATCATCAACAATCGCATTTAACAGCGGTTGCCATTGTTCTTGCATGGCCAAATAGTTTTTTTGGGTTTTATCAAAAATGCTGAGTCCATGCATGGCCAGCTGGGCATAGGCCGTTCGCTCGGAAATCCAGGCTACCGGCTGCTGTTCGATTTTCTGGAAAAAATCCTGTATATCTTTAGAACTGGCACTATTGGCTTTGACCCGGTTGGCTAACAGTAAAATCTGCACCTTGCCTTTTCGGATACGCTTAATATCTTGTAAGTGTTTAAGGAAACGGCGCGTACTTTCAGTATCAAAAAAGGAAGGCTGTAAGGGAGTAATAATGGCTTGCGCTTCACTAACCAACTGTTCGGCATGTTCGCCAGATAAAGCTCCAGGGGCGTCCACAATCAGATATTCGATATTTTTAGGCACATCACCAATCGATTTTTCCTGACGCCAGTCCAAGCTTTGTATAGGCGCCGCA
>NZ_DJDC01000202.1:32217-51730 GCF_002430855.1 Acinetobacter sp. UBA5934
CATCTTCCGGGCGCTGTTTAAGCCACTGCAAGGCAGATTTCTGGTTATCGGCATCGGCAAGTGCCACTTTATAGCCTTTTTGTGCCAAAGCGGCAGCCAGATTAATTGCGGTAATAGTTTTCCCGCACCCCCCTTTTTGATTGGCAATTAAGATAGTTTTCATGACCCTGACGATTTTATTCTGCTCGGTCCTAGCATATCATTGTTTGAGATGCTGAATATGACTCGGGACAAAAGTCTTAAGCTATATGGGGCGGTAATTTTTGTGATTAGGGAATAATAATGTCCATTTGGATGGCAATGCTGATTGGCGCGTGTTTTGGCGTGGTGCTTACTACCATGATTTTGAGCAATACCCGTAATGGACGAGTCAAGGCAGAGTATGAACAGTACATTGCTGAATTGGAACTGGAACACCAACAGGCTTTGGCACAAGCACAAAAACGCAGTGTCAATACCAGTCGTGCGGTGCTCAAAGGCAAGATGGCAGAGCAGCTGGCACCGATTATGCCGCAGTTTCAGTACTTGCCCAGCGATGCAAAATTTCTGGGTGATCCGGTCGATTATGTGGTTTTCGATGGCTATACCGACTTGCGCGATGGTGAAGGAAGCCCGGAAGATATCGAGGTGGTGCTGATTGATATTAAAAGTGGCGGCGCACGTCTGACCAAGGGGCAACAGGCGATTGCCCAGGCCATACGGGAAGGGCGGGTACGTTTTGAAACGGTACGCATCGATTTTGATGATTAAAACGGCGATGTGTATGCAACGCCGTTAAATTCAGAATTTACTGTTTTTGCACACGGGCAAATAACATGCGCTGTGCAATTTTAGGAATACCCGCTGCATCCAGATAATGTTTTTCTTTAAAGCTGAAATGTGCATCCAGCAAAGCCTGTTCAATATTGCGATTCAGATGACAGCCATCTGCAAGGCGTTTTTGAATAGGGGTCAGCAGGTTTTGCAGATGTTGCAGCGTAGGCCGGTCAGACAGCACATGTTCGACCAAATGCAAAGTTCCGCCGGGCTTGAGCACGCGATGCAATTCCGCCAAAGCCTGATCCAGCTGTTTAATACTGCAGAGTGTCCAGGTACTGACGATATTGTCGATACTGTGATCTGCAAAAGGCAGTTTTTCTGCGCTGGCCTGAACATGCTGCACATGAATGGCACTTTCATGCACACGTTTAATCGCCAACTGATAAATATCAGCATTCGGTTCCAAAGCATACAATGTATCGACATTTTGATAAAAAGGCAGATTTACCCCGGTACCAAAACCAATTTCCAATACTTCACCTGTAATAGGTAAGAGTAGTTCGCGACGCAGATCCATAAGGCTAGGGGTTTGCATCACTTGATTGAGCAAATGCGGAAAAATGTGTTGCTGGTAAAATTTATAAATCATTGTCACTTAATTTTTCTTGCTTTATATACCCTTAGTTTAACCAATATTCTGCTTAGCCAATAAGACAAAAAAGTGACTGAATATATCTATACTGTTACTAAGTCCATATAGTTATTTAAGCTTACTCATTTAAAATTAGTATAGAAATCAAGAAATTTGTTAGGGCAGAAAAATGATTAGACCAGTATTATTCAGTACTTTGCTTGCAGCCAGTATGATGCAAATGAGTGCGAGTGCCTCTGTCGATCATAATATTGCAAAGGGTCTGGCTCCGGTATCTAAACAACAGTCAATTAGAAAGCTGCAATCCTTTAAAGGCGATTTTCGTATTTTAGGTTCGAAAATTTATACCAGCGATGAGCAGGCCAAGTTCTCACCGATTGATTATGCCGTGAGTTGGGGACTGTTTGCCGAGCCTGAAATTGCACGACATATATCGGTGAACCAGTATGACCGCTATTTAAACTGGAAGATCGATCGCCTGCCGGTGCCTGTCGATCAAGCCATGCAGATGGTGTCGAATATGCACATCATTCCTGCCAATCCTCAAATTGCCAAACAGATTAAACATGTCAAACGTGGTGATCTGGTTCGTCTAAAAGGCGAGTTGGTAGAAATTAAGGACAAGAATCTGGTCTGGACGTCATCTTTAACCCCGACCGATACCGGTGATGGCGCGTGTGAACTATTCCGCGTCAGTTCCATTGAATGGATTGAACGGGTTAAAGGTTAATTTTCTGTTTAAAACAAGATAGACAAAAGAGCCATTTCATGAAAATTTTAGCGGCATGTTTGACTGCACTATTGGGCGTATCAGTGGTTGGCTGTAGCAGTATGAGTCCAACGGTAGGTGGCAAAACCCATGTTTATTCGCTGAAGCAGCAATGTCCGACTTTGCTGGAAATGAATGTGGGACAAACGCTGGAACTCAGCTTGCCAGAGAATCCGACTACAGGTTATATCTGGCAAGTGGCCCAGCCGCAGCACATCTTAAAAGTTGAGGAAATTTATCAGCAAGATCAGGTGAAAAGTTCGCAGCCAATGGTGGGTGAAGGTGGACAAAAACAGTTTATATTTACTGCGCTGCAACCGGGTGAAGAATGGATTCACGTGAAACATGGCCGTGCATGGGAACAAAATCCGGTTGATGAGTGGCGATGTCGGGTTAGAATTTCCTGATTTAATAATTTAGTATTTGTTTGAAGCTTGTTGTTGGGACTTCCTCGTTTTTCTTTTAAAAGTTAAAAGTACTTTGTGCAGACTTTAATCCTACTTTTGACAGACCAAAAGTAGGCAAAAGCCTTAGTTGCCCACACACAACGTCCTGAGCCAGTTTTAAGCACTGCTTTAAAATGCAGCGCAAGGATGGGCAACATGTGGCATCCCTGCCACATTCGCGTATCTGAAGCTTGTTTTAATAAGATTTCGGGTGATCAATAGAGTAAAAATCCCTCTTTAATCAAGAGGGATTTTTTTGAATCAGAACTTTATTTTGCAGTTAAAGCCTGACCTGCAAATTGAATGCCATCCCAACCATTTTGCATAAACTGGCGAATGTTCTGGTGATCGGTAGCTTCAGGGGTCGCCAATACCGCATCATAATGTTCAGCAAACAGACTTAAGGTCTGTGCCTGATCCAGACCATTGAGTTTGGCAAAAGAAAATACTTTAGCACTGCCTTGGTTTTCGGTTGCAGCATTGGCTTGTTTGCCATTTTGAAAAGCTGTTGCGGTGTGGTTATAGCGTGCATCAATATATGCAATCACGTCTGCAAATTTGATTTCACCTGCTTGAAGCTGTGCCAATAAATCCTGAGCCATAATTTCCTCAATTCATAGAAAAAAGTTTAAAAACACCGCGACTATAACAATTTTTACTGCAGCATTTCATTACTATTTCAGCTCATTTGTACGGTATAGTGCATGAAGTATTTATACAATTTTGATCTTTGATTCGTTAAAAATGGAACAGATATGAATTGGCTACTGGTAGCTTTAGGGGGAGCGGTTGGTGCAAGTTTGCGTTATGGTGCAGGGGTGTTGCTATTTAAGCCGAGCAGTGGATTTCCATGGACCACATGGTGGGTGAACCTTTGTGGCTGCTTGCTTGCCGGTATTTTCTTTGCCTATAGCCAGAAATTTCCAGTTTTGCAAAATGAAGCACGCCTGTTTTTGATGGTGGGCATTTTAGGTGGCTTTACCACTTTTTCCAGTTTTGGTCTGGAAACTTTTCAACTGCTCAAGCATGGTCAAATTGTACTGGCTTTAGGCTATGTCATTTCCAGTGTGATTGTAGGAGTGATGGTTTTAGCATTGGGTTTTTATCTGTTTCAAGGGTTATTACACGCCCGATAGCAGCTAGTTACTTTTAAAAAGAACATAAAAAGAAGCCCAAGCTGGAGGAGAGTGCTTGGGCTTTTCAAGTCTTAAGATTAACGTTGAAATCTTAAAACAATATGAAGTTACTGTTAGCGTTTGAAACGCGCGAAACGTTTATTGAAACTTGCCACACGGCCTTCATTGCTGGTTTGACGCTGCTCACCGGTATAAAACGGATGAGAGGCACTGGAAATATCCAGAGTCACATAAGGATAAGTCTGGCCTTCATATTCACGTGTCTGGGTAGGCTTTAAAGTACTACCAATAATAAAATAGACATCAGCATTGGTGTCGTGGAACAGCACTTGTTGATAGTCTGGGTGGATATCTGGACGCATACCTTTCTCCATTGTATATTTTAACTATTAAGAAATGTTATAACATAACAATTAAATATTCAAATAAAACCCGGTGACAATTTGTTAACCGGGTTTGTTATTGTTCATTAGACGCGAGGCGGTACCAGCTCCTCAAATACATCACTCAGATTATCATTCACTTTTAAATGAATTAAATTCCAGTAATGTCCGGAAACTGTGCGGTTGACCATCAAGGTATCAGGAGAGGGCTTAAACACATCCCAGTATTTTAACGACGGTTTGAGCAGCTCAATCCCATCATGATGGGCAGAGTTTTCGGCAAAATCGTAATGCGTGGTGAGAGGGCGCATCAACACTTCCAGCCACTGACGATACAGCTCTTCCGGGAACTTGCCTTGTGTGGTAAGAGAATGAAGATCATCCAGCTTCTGTTCCATTTCGGCAATATTACCTTCACGGGCAGCATTAATCAGGGTCTTGAAATTGGAGACAATTTCAATCGACAGTGTTTTGACACCGCCGTAATCGTAAATAATGACAGTACCATCTTCACGGAAGGCAAAATTGCCCGGATGCGGGTCACAGTGGAACCGTTTCAGATAGAAAATTTCCTGACCAATAGCACGGAATAAACGGCGTCCCAGTTCATTGCGAGTGTCTTGAGACCAGGTGTTGGCAGTTTCGATGCTTTCGCCCTGTTCCAGGCTTAAGGTTAAAATATGACGCGAAGAATAATCTTTATAAACCTGCGGGATAATAATCTTGCTGTCTAAAGTCTCATGGAAGGTACGTGCCACTTCCAGATTTTGTGCTTCGATCTGGTAATTCAGTTCGTTATCCAAACTTTCCTGAATTTCCTTAAATAAACGATCCTGCAATTTCCGGTCAATTTTCAGCACACCCATTAAACGCAAGGCCAGACGAACCTGTTTCAGGTCACTTTCGCAGGCTTCATCTACGCCCGGATATTGTACCTTGACCACCACCTGCTGACCGTTCGGCAAGATGGCTTTATGCACCTGACCAATCGAGGCTGCGGCAAAAGGCTGTTCATCAAAACTTCTAAAGATTTTCAGGAGGGGTTTACCCAATTCTTTTTCAACTTGCGCTTTGATTTCAGCAAAAGGCATCGCAGGGGCCTGACGCTGTAACTTGCTAATGGCACGGGCCACCTCTGGCGGGAAGATATCTTTATATTGTGAAGCAATTTGCCCCACTTTCATGACCGCACCTTTCATTTCGCCCAAGGTATCCGCAATCTGAAGACCTATATCCTGAAAAAGTTTACTGCGCGAGGCATTTTTTTGTTCTTCATCGGCATTAAAATTTTTAATCGAGTTTGACACGGTTTTAGTTGCAATGCTCGCCGTCATACCGGCAAGTTTCATAAAGCGACGACCGGGGGTCCTAGCCGTTTTTGCCATGCGATATTCCTCAGGATCATCATAGATAGGTTTTAATGATCATAGGCGTTAAACTGGATATTGCCTACTTTAAATTGTTAAAAGCTGCATTTTTACACTGAAATCATCACACTTAGAACATTTTTAAGTAGATAAATTTCTGAATTATTTATCATTATTTTTATATTTGTTTTGTGGTAATCCCATTCCTTTTCATGGGAAAAGGAATGAGTCTATGACATTTTAATGGGTTTTCAGTCGATGGTTGATTCTATATAAACGGGTTAATAACAAGACACAGGCTACGGTTAAACCGACAATCAAACCGACCCAAACCCCAGCGGCCTGCATTTCGGTAAAGCGTGCCAAATAAACCCCAACCGGAAAGGCTACGACCCAGTAGGCAATCATGGTAATCCACATTGGACCTTTGGTGTCTTGCATACCGCGCAGGCAACCTGCGGCGCTGACTTGCCAGGCATCCATCAGCTGATAAGCCATGGCAAACAGCAGCAGATATAGCGCGACCTGAGTGACCTCATAGTCCGAGGTGTAAATCGCCACAATTTCTGGTCGGAAAAACCAGATTAGTGCCATGGTGGCGAAGGCAAAAACAGTGCCGGTGGCCAAACCTAAATATTGCACCTTATGCATCGCCTGCCAGTTTTTTTCCCCATAATACGTGCCCACCCGAATCGTTAGCGCAATCGCCAAAGACATCGGAATCATAAAGAGCTGCGAGGTCACGGACATGGCAATCTGGTGGGCGGCCACCAGGGTTTCGCCCAAAGGACTGAGCACAATGGCTGCAGTACTGAACAGGCTGACCTCAAAAAAGATAGCCAGGCCAATCGGAAGACCGAGTTTTAAAATGCGTTTAATCCATTCGGGATTAATTTTTTCAAATGCGGCAAAGGGCTGGGTTTTTTTATAGGCCGAGCCTTTAAATACATAGCTTGCCAGTGCAATAAACATTAGCCATTGCAGAATAGCAGTAGCAAAACCACAGCCGGCACTGCCCAGTTCAGGGATTGGACCCCAGCCATACATGAAAATAAAGTTAAGCGGAACCAGAACAATTAATGCCCCAAGGCTAATCGCGGTCACGGGACGTGGATGACCCAGTGCTTCTGAATAGCCACGCAGCGCTGCATACATGGTTACGGCGGGCATACCCAGGCCAATGGCATGCAGGAATAAACTGGCTTTAGGTAACAGCACTTCAGGTACACCCAGTACAGGCAGCAGGAACGGCATGACCTGTAAAATCAGCGCAGCGATGATACCCAGAATCAGGGCGATCCACAGCGATTGCCGAGCAATGGTGGCAATTTTTTCCGGCGTACGTGCACCGTTGGCTTCGGCGACCAGTGGCGTTGTAGCAATCATGATGCCACTAAAAAGCAGCATGACAGGAATCCACAGACCTACCCCGACAGCAATCGCAGCCAGATCTACCGGCGAAAGATGTCCGGCCATAATGGTATCAATCAGTCCCAAACCGGCCTGGGAAAATTGAGTGACCAAAATTGGAATCATCAAATGAAAGAGTTGTTTTAATTCATAACGGGTCGTTGTAACCGACGATACATGAGACACAAAAATTACTCATCATGTGCTTAGAATAATGAGGGTTAGCGTTGTAAAGTGAGAAGCACACCAATAAAAATCACCACGCCACCTAACAGGCGTTGCCAGTTAATGGGTGTTTTTTCTGTGCCCAGTAAACCAAAATGATCCAAAATCATTGAAGTGACGAGTTGACCAAAAATAATCAAACCGGACAGCGTTAAAAAACCGAGTTTGGGAGCAGCATAAATACTGAGACTAATCGCATATACGCCCAGAAATCCACCCAACCATAAATACCATGGAAGTTGCACAAGTGTAGCAAAACCTGGTTTTTCTACCGGCTGAAAAAACACCAATATGGCAAGCAGTATTGTACCAATCAAAAAAGATAAAAGGGCAGCCTGTAAGGGTGAATTTAAATATTCTCTTAACTGGCTATTAAGGGCAGTTTGGATAGTGAGCGCGATACCAATCCCCAGCGTGAGGGGGATAAACAACAATAACTGAGCAGATATTTTCATCATTCTAACAAATTAATTCTTCTGTAGTTTTTCCTAGTGTACCGATATTCATTGTGAGATTTTATCAGTGTCCTGATGCAGTCATGTTAAAATATGCATCTTCCTTTACCCATTTCGAGCTTGTTCCTTGGCTGAATTAAATCCCGCACTGGTACCTTTATCTTTATACATTCACATGCCTTGGTGTGTGCGTAAGTGTCCATATTGTGACTTTAACTCGCATGCTGTCCCGGATGGAAAGCTGTCTTTAGATTTGGAGCAGGAATATTTACAGGCTTTGCTTGCAGACTTTAAAACCCAGCTTGATTTTGCCCAAGGCCGCCAGATTCATAGTGTCTTTATTGGTGGAGGGACGCCGTCACTGATTTCGGCCAAAGGTTATGAATGGCTATTTAGTCAGTTAAAAGCACTTATTCCATTTGAAGATGGCTGTGAAATTACCCTGGAAGCCAATCCGGGAACCGTCGAGCACGATCCTTTTGCCGGTTATTTAAAAGCAGGGATTAACCGTCTGTCCATTGGTGTGCAGAGTTTTAATACCGATCACCTGAAAAAATTAGGGCGTATTCACAGTAATGATGATGCAATCCATGCCATTCATTTGGCCCGTGAAGCCGGTTTTGAGCGTATCAATGTCGATTTGATGCATGGCTTGCCTGAGCAGACTTTAGAACAGGCTTTGCTTGATTTAAAACTGGCGGTAGAAAATGGCGCAACGCATGTGTCTTGGTATCAGCTGACCATTGAACCGAATACCGTATTTTTCCGTACCCAGCCGGTTTTACCGGTTGATGATCTGCTGGAAGATATTCAGGAGCAGGGCGAGGCGTATTTAAAAGCTAATGGCTTTGTCAATTATGAAGTGTCTGCCTGGCGTAAAGAAAAACCCTCTGCACATAATTTAAATTACTGGCAGTTTGGGGATTATCTGGCGATTGGAGCAGGGGCACATGGCAAAGTGACACGACCTGATGGAGTGTACCGTTTTCAGAAAACTCGTTTGCCGAAAGATTATTTGGCCAAAGTGCCTGCCGAGCATCTTCAGTTTAAACGTATTGAAGATGCAGATATGCCGTTTGAATTTATGATGAATGCACTGCGGTTAAATGAAGGCGTAGCAGCCCAACTGTATGCCGAGCGCACGGGTTTAGACCTGGCTCACTTAAATGAACTTTTAACTTCCTTGCGTGCGAGAAAGCTCATGGTTGAAGATCGAAACCGTTTGTCTTGTACCGAGCAAGGACATGTGTTTTTAAACTCTGTGCTGGAAGAGTTCCTTTAATATTCAAATTTGATGTCGATGAAGTAATTTTATAAAGAGTGTGAGCCTAAAAAAGCCTAGCTGATCGATGCTAGGCTGATTAAGAATAAGTGTTCAATAACAACATAGGGCTTCCTATGTTATTTCATCTTTGCAACAATTTGTTGAGCCATTTCCAAATGCTTGGCCACTGCAGTCCGGGTTTGTGTAAGCATATTTTTTAATTCGGAATTTTTAGCATTCGGTATTAATTGCTTATCAATAGTCATCAGAACTTTACGATGTACTTCAACCTGACTCATCATATAGTCTTTATCAACTGTTGATGATTGATTCAGCTTGGTCACCATCTTATTGCTGTCATTTTGCAATGCTGTACTAATTGTACTCACTTGTGGTGTTAATTTTAGGCGTTTTGCCAAGGCTTGGCCTTTTTTCTCATTGGCTGTATGGTCGTTAATCATCATCTGAGCATACTTACGGGTTTCATCCATTTTTAGCTTCGGCATGGCAGTTTTTGACTGCATGATCTCACCATTATTGGCGGTGCTTACCACCTTAATCACTTGACTATCCGTTAAACGCTCATGAGCATCTTGCGACATTTGAGAGTGACTTTTGCCATCAGATTTAGACTCAGGTTCCATTGCCATACTTTGAGAGGCAGCAAAACTCAATACACTACTCACTGCCACACAGTGAATCATCTTCTTCATTGTAATCGCGTTCATATTGGCAACCTTTAAAGTTTGTTATTTAAATTTACCTTTATAAGATAGGCTGCTTCGCTTAAAAGCAGTGTAAAAGTTCCGTAACTTTGTGAGATAAATATATAAAGTGATGATTGCTTTAAGCAAAGACAATAGGCTATTTGTTTATATATTGAACAACAGTGTGAGATAGAAAACCCCCTATCTGTGTAATGCACTAGCTGAATATGATGCGAATGAATAATTAGGTCGTACCCTTTAACCTTATGGTGATTACAGGGTAATTATAGGAAATTTATTAAATTAGAAATATTTAATCTACAGCTACTGAGCAGTCAATAAAAAAACGATAAGACCTAAAAAAGAGGGCTGCTTATGAATCTAAATAAAATTCTAAATGATTTAGGTATGAGATTAATTTTTATTTAATAAAAAGCCCAATTTTTAAAATTGGGCTTTTCAATATTAACGGTGTTTAGGCGGTAACTTGTAGTGTGGAGCATTGTGATAATGTTTGTCTTTGTTAAAGAAACCTTTGTGGTCTTTTTTATCAAAGTGAACATTATGCCGAGGACCGTGATGCATGCCATGTTTAGGCGGCATAGGTTTTTTATTAAAATGATGCGGTGCTGACGGGTGATGTGGATCATAAGAGGGTGCCGCCATTACAGACATTGTCGCAGTGGTAGCAATAAGGCCGATCATAAGAGAAGAAATCAATTTTTTCATGGGGATGCTCATCATTTTTCAATGAGGTCATCATAGGTGGGGTTTGTGGAGATTTGGTGAATCTACCTAGGGGTCTTTTGTAAAACTGATAAATTATCTTATTGTGATACTTTAACTAAATGTTTTAATTGGAATAATTATTTATATATTTTCTATTTTAATCTTATTTGTAATAGTAAATGATTGTTTATTCAACTAATTTATTCATATATTCTTCATATTTTTTACAAAACTGGATCATAATTTGATAGTTATATTCCAAGTTTAAATAAATTAAATTTTCATTATTCGAGATAAGTTCTAAATAATTGGCTTTTGTGCAGCTGCTTCAATTATTTTTTATTCATCTATAGAAAGTTTTTTGAAAATATTCATTTTTTTAATTTGAGTTAATTTTCATTCGGTAAATACGGCCTAAGAATTGTCCATCCTTGCCTATGGCATATAACACATAGAGCTGACGGTTTTTTATATCTACCGTTAAGCCTTCAGGTTCCCAGTATTGTAGGCTGCGCTTGGACAAATTATTAAAGTGACCGAGCGTGACATTATCCATTTTTTGAATCAGTTTGCCTGAGAAGTCATATACATAAATTCGTTTAGGTCCTTTATTTTTATTGCCACTTAACAGATAGACATAACTTCCATCGCAGCTCAAACCTTGAAATGCAGCTTTATCATGAGTGAAATCCGAAGCGATCGGCCATTCATCTTCATAGAAAAAACGAAGATCTGTTAATTTTTTCTCGCTAATCAGATCAAATTTAAAAATACGAATCACATTTGTGTGGTGATTATTGCCGCGTACCAGCAGATATTTTCCATCGGGGGTGAGGGTCGGCATGGTATTGGTAATCTTGCTGTATTGGTGATCAAATACCTGAATTAACTGAGTATTAGCGGGTTGAGAATTTGCTGCATATTGAAATTTTAGGATATACCAGCCTTTATTCGGAACGGCTGATCCAGCAGAAGCAAAAAGAAAGTCACTTTGCGGATCGACCGCAATGCCTTGATGACCAATAAGGGGAGAGGGTTTTTGCGCATCTAGCGCCGGCCATACATTCGCGTTGTGAAACTTAAATCTGTTGATCACGCCTTGTTCAGGATTGCCCTCGACATGCGTGCTATACAACAGATCTTGCTGCTGATCGATGGCGATACCTTGCACAATATATCGGTTCCCCAGCCCGGTCCTTAGCAGGGTAATGGGTTCGCCGGCATCGCCTAAATTGGCGGAATGGAATGAATTCCACTCCTGCTCAAGATGCTGGATATTTAAAGGCACAGTTGCACCTTTGGGTTTATAAAAGCGGCTTAGAAGTGAAAATAATTTTTTCATCTAAAAGGTGACCTTATGCTTTTTTATTATTTTATCCTTTTGAAAATCGGCGATGCATTGAGATTATTGTAGCGCATAAAAAAGAGCACCGCAGTGCTCTTTTATTTTGACTCAAGCCTTATAACTTAGTAGTCAAAGCTAAAGTGTTCAGGTGCTAAAGAAATCATGGTTTTCGATGGATTGACCATCGCTTCGGCATGACCTTGGGTACGCGGCAACAAACGTTCGAAGTAGAAATCTGCAACCTTGATTTTTGCTTTATAGAATTCAGGTGTTTCTGCGCCGTTACCTGCTTCCAGTTTCTCAGAAGCCACAGCCGCTTGTTGAGCCCAGTAATAGGCCATCATCGCATAACCCGAGAACATCAAGTAATCAACAGAAGCTGAAGAGACGATGTCGCGGTCTTTACGTGCTGCCAGCATGATGCGAACCGTTAAAGCGTTCCATTGTGCACAAATCTTGGTCAAGTCCCATGCAAAACGGCGCATGTATTTGTTACGTGCGTGACGACCGCAGAAACGCAAGATTTCAGCAGTATAGTCACGTACCACTTTGCCTTTAGAAGAAAGCAATACTTTACGGCCAATCAGGTCAAGTGCCTGAACACCGGTAGTACCTTCATACAGCGTAGCAATACGTGCATCACGGGCAATCTGTTCCATGCCATGCTCTTTAATATATCCATGACCACCGAACACTTGCATACCGTGGTTCGCCGCTTCAAGGCCCAGTTCAGTCAGGAAACCTTTCAAGATTGGGGTATAGAAACCCAGCTTGTCGTCATATTCTTCAAACTTCGCCTGGTCGCCTTGGGTCAGCGCATCGGTCATTTTGTCAGCAAGCTGTGCAGCATGATAAATCATGGCACGGCCACCTTCAGCAATGGCTTTTTGCGTGAGCAACATACGGCGCACGTCAGCATGGTGAATGATCGCATCTGCCACTTGCTCAGGATCTTTCTTGCCAGATAAAGCACGCATAGACATACGTTCTTTGGCATACGGCAATGCACCCTGGAAAGACAATTCCGCGTGAGCAATACCTTGTACAGCTGTACCAATACGCGCCGTATTCATAAAGGTAAACATGGCATGCAAGCCTTTGTGCTGTTCACCAATCAGGTAACCGGTCGCAGCATCAAAGTTGAGAACTGCAGTTGCTGAAGCGCGAATCCCCATTTTATGTTCGATTGAACCACAGGTCACAGGATTGCGTTCACCCACGCCACCATCTGCAGTCGGGATAAATTTAGGTACGATGAACAGCGAAATACCTTTGGTGCCTGCAGGTGCATCTGGAAGGCGGGCAAGCACGATATGAACGATATTTTCTGTTAAATCGTGTTCACCGGCAGAGATAAAGATTTTAGTCCCTGTAATGGCATAGGTACCATCTGCTTGCGGTTCAGCTTTGGTTTTCACTTGCCCCAAGTCTGTACCACATTGTGGTTCAGTTAAGCACATGGTGCCCGACCAGGTTCCGGCAGTTAAATGCGGCATGTAGGTATTTTTTTGTTCTTCAGTCCCGAACTGCATGATGGTATTCATACAGCCCATGCTCAAACCTGGATACATGGTGAATGACCAGTTCGCAGTACCCATCATTTCCGATTTGATCAGGTTAAGCGACATTGGCAAGCCTTGACCACCAAACTCTTCCGGATAAGACAGACCTTGCCAGCCGCCCTGCACGAATTGGTCATATGCTTCTTTAAAACCTTTTGGTGTTTTTACTTCACCATTTTCAAAATGGCAGCCTTCTTCATCACCAGATTGGTTAATCGGAGAAAGGACGTTTTCACAGAAATCTGCCGCACCTTCAAGAATCATATCTACAGTGTCAGCATCTGCTGCTTCACCATTTGAAAGACTTTTATAATGTGTCGGGTAATCAAGCACTTCGTTCATCAAGAACCGAATATCGTGCAAAGGGGCTTTATAAGCTGGCATATTGTTAATCCTAATTTAGAAATAGTATTGGATTATCAGAATCGATAATTTGATTATTCACATTGTTGATTAAAATACATTGATGATGCAGCCTGAGAGAAATGTCAGAAAGGCTAATTTAAAATATTATGGTTCAGTTTCAAGTTTAAATAATTATATGCTTTTGTACGATTTTTTGTGCATGCTACTTTCGGTTAATCTTATAAAAATATAATTAAATAAAAAGGTTATCATTATTTTTGACAGAAAGATAATGAATTTTCTATTTTGGTCAAAAGCAAGATCGATAAATGACAATGGATGTCATAAAATCCAATACTAAGCCATTTAAACCGATAAAAAATGAAAAGAAGCAGAGACTTACTTCTTTTCAATTACTGGATTAATACCACTTAAAGAAAATCTTTCAGCTCAGGCTTGACTCCGTTCCAGATTGAAAAAGATTCAATCGCTTGTCCAACCAGCATGCCATAACCTTCTGAAGTCGGAACACCGCGTAGCTTGGCTTGATCTAAAAAGCTTGATGGTTTGCCATAAGCCATTTCATAGGCATGCTTAAATTTTAGCGTTTCAGGTAAAACCAGAGCATCGCCCGTTAAACTTGCAGAAGTGGCATTAATGACGATGTCAAAATTGCCGGCCAGATCATTTAATGAAATGGCTTCGAGACTAGCTTGCGGCACAGCGGGCTTTAAATCGGCCACCAGTTGTTCTGCACGGGCTAAAGTGCGGTTGGCAATCACAATCTTTTTCACACCCGCCTGTACCAGCGGATAAATCACGCCACGGGTAGCACCGCCAGCACCGATAATTAACACTTCGCTATGGTCAAGCTGCCAGTCTAAGGCTTTAATGGCATCCACCAGTCCTTGCCCGTCAGTATTGTCGCCATAAAGTTTGCCATCTTGCATCCACAGGGTATTCACCGCCTTGGCAATTTTGGCACGCTCGGTTAATACAGAGCAGGCTGCAAAAGCCTGCTCCTTGAAAGGCACTGTTACATTCATGCCAATCCCGCCCTGAGCAAAGAATTGCTGGAGATCGGCTTCAAAGCCATCTAGCGGAGCCAGGCGTCTGCTATAGGTCAGGTCAATACCAGTTTTTTCAGCAAAAGCATGATGCAGTTCTGGAGAACGTGATTGTTCAATAGGATTGCCAATCACGGCAAATTGTTTGCTCATTTCGCAAGGTCCCTCGGCGGAAATGGCATTCAATATACGTGATTTTTCCCCCAGGCTAAAGCCAGTCAAGGGGGAAGATTAAAAAGAGGCAGGAGGGAAGGAGAAAATTATTTCTATTTAATTATGTTTAACGCTGGTCACTTTGAAGCAGTAATTTAAATTCTATTTAAGGATTACAAATTTCGTGAATAGTATCTTCAAGCCACATTGCTGCAGTAAACAACAGGGCAAAAGCTGCAAATATGGTAAAGGTAATCGACAAGCTATCCGCAAGGGTATTGTGAGACAGTAAAGTGGTGGTGATTGAACAAACAATCATGGTCAAAATACACCAAAATAGAATGACTTTGTGGTTTAGAATGGTATTAAACATAGTTATCTCTCTTAAGCATGAATTGTTTTATTTGGGCATGCTTTTAACATTGTGATCTTAAATTGAATGATTCAGTCTAAACGATTTTACAGTGACTAAAGAGACTAGTGCTGTAAGTAAATATGTCAAAGTTATGCATATTGCTGGAATAGCAAACTATTTTTCTGAACCAATGTTCTGAACCAAGCCAAGATTTATTGAATAGGGATAAAAGTTAAAAGCAGGTTGTTTATCACAGCATCAAGTCAATTAAAAAATCCCTTTCCGGTCAGGGTAAAGGGATTCAATATTTTGAGCTGTGTTTTGAATTATGCTTTAAGCTCGGTCAGCCAGTCGTGCGGTTTTAAATAATAGTCGGTTAAACGTTTTTCGGGCGAATTTTCATCCCACTCAGGACGATACGACCAGGCTGCAAGCGGTGGCATACTGACTAAAATGGATTCAATCCGGCCACCGGTTTGCAGGCCAAACAGCGTGCCGCGGTCATAGACCAGATTGTATTCCACATAACGACCACGGCGATACAGCTGGAAGTCACGCTGCGCTTCAGTATAGGCTTTATCCTGATTGCGCTGAAAAATAGGTAAAATAGCCTCTAAATAGCCGTTACCTACTGCTTGCATATACTCAAAGCAGGTTTCAAAATCCCACTGGTTTAGATCATCAAAAAATAAGCCTCCAATCCCGCGCTGCTCGTCACGATGCTTTAAATAGAAATAATCATCACACCATTTTTTGTGTTCTGCATACAGCGTATCGCCAAATGGTGCGCATAGATCATGGGCCTTTTGATGCCAAGCCAACACATCCTCATCACTCGGATAAAAGGGCGTCAGGTCGAAGCCACCACCGAACCACCAGATGGGATCCTGGCCTTCTTTTTCCGCCACAAATAAACGCACGTTGGCATGTGAAGTCGGCACATTGGGATTTTTCGGATGAATCACCAGCGACACGCCCATAGCCTGAGCCTTGGCACCGGCAATTTGCGGATGGCGCTCTGTGGCAGAAGCCGGGAGTTTGGAAATGTTGATGTGAGAGAACATCACCCCGCCTTTTTCAATCACGCTGCCGTTTTGCAAGACCCGTGAACGGCCACCACCGCCTTCAGGACGCTGCCAATCATCAATTTCAAATTGAGCTGTGCCGCCACCGTATTGTTCTTGTTGTTCAAGTGCCAAGCAAATACGACTTTGCAGATCAAGCAAGAATTCGCGAACGCGTTGAATATCGGCAGATGTAGGATGCTGCATCAAAGCCCTCATAGAGGAAAACAAAACTGAAATACATCAAAGCATAAAAACCGCAAAAAATTAAGCTGTATTTAGCAATCATCAAAACCGGGAAAATGGTTTAAAAGGCTGAAAACTCAGTGAAATCCGACCATTCTGCTAGGTTGAAATCTTTAGCGATGCTCAGCACAATGCTTAAAACAGCTCAAAACCTTGAGCGAATCTGTTTAGGGTGAGGTACCTCAAGCATGTCCATTCAAGTGAATTCACTGATTCAGAAATACAATGTACCCGGACCGCGTTATACCAGTTATCCAACGGTGCCGTATTGGGAAGCCGAGCCATTTTCGCCTGATCTGTGGAAACAGACCTTAAAGCGTTCCTTTGATGAATCCAACCCAAGCGAAGGCATCAGTCTGTATATTCATCTGCCATTTTGTGAAAGCCTGTGTACTTTCTGCGGTTGTCATAAAAAAGTGACCAAAAAACATGAAATGGAGCAGCCTTATATTCAGGCGGTGCTCAAAGAATGGTCTTTATATTGTGAGCTGTTAGCCACAAAACCGAAAATTAAAGAAATTCATTTAGGCGGGGGCACACCGACCTTCTTTTCAGTTGAGCATTTACAACAGTTAATTCAGGGCATTTTAGCCAAAGCGGAAGTTGCTGCTGAGCATGAATTCAGTTTTGAAGGACATCCTAACAATACCACCCGTGAACATCTGCAAGCCTTATATGATCTGGGCTTTCGTCGGGTCAGTTACGGAGTTCAGGATTACAATGAAACGGTGCAAAAAGCCATTCACCGTATTCAGCCTTTTGAACATGTACAGCGTGTAACGGAATGGGCGCGTGCAATTGGTTATACTTCCATTTCACATGATCTGGTATTTGGTTTGCCGTTTCAGAATCTGCAAGATGTGCTGAATACTATTGATCAGACCAGCAGTTTAATGCCAGACCGTTTGGCATTTTATAGCTATGCGCATGTGCCGTGGATCAAGGGCAATGGCCAACGAGGTTTTAAAGATCATGATGTACCTAAAGATGAGCTCAAGCGCCAGCTTTATGAGGAAGGCAAGAAGCAGCTTCTTGGTCATGGCTACCATGAAATTGGCATGGATCATTTTGCCTTAGCTCAGGACAGCATGTATCAGTCTTTTCAGGCAGGCACCTTGCACCGTAATTTTATGGGTTACACCTCGTCTAAAACACAGCTGATGATTGGCTTGGGAATTTCTTCGATTAGCGACAGCTGGTACAGCTTTGCGCAAAATGAAAAGAAACTGGAAGATTATTATGCGCGTCTGGAGCTGGATGAAATTCCGGTGGTTAAAGGTCATGTGCTGAGTACAGAAGATTTAATCATCCGCAAACATATCCTGAATTTGATGTGTACATTCAGCACCAGCTGGCAATCGACGGCCATGCAATTTCCAGAGTTGTCCGAGGTTTTGTTGCAACTTGAAGAAATGCAGCAGGATCAATTGCTACAGATGGATGAGCAGGGCATAACGGTGACGGAAAAAGGTAAACCTTTTGTGCGTAATATCTGTATGGCTTTTGATTTGCGCTTAAAACGCCGTATGCCGGAGAATCGGATTTTTTCAATGACGATTTAATCTTATTTAATCCCTGCAAACCTTCCTTTTTAAAGAAGATCACTCCCTCCTTGAGTAAAGGAGGGTCGGGGGTAGATTTGTATTAAAGTCGGGGGGGATTTATAAAATAAGTAGGATTTAAAAATCGCCTTTCTTATACATATGCGCCATGCGTTCATGTTTGGTTTTTAAATACTGGGCATTAAACGGATTTAAGCCGACGGTCAAAGGCACACGGTCAACCACATCAATTCCCAGCTCTTGTAGCGCCTGAATTTTTGAAGGATTATTGGTTACCAGTTTGACCTGTTTCACCTGCAAATGGTCGAGCATGATGGTACACATGTCATAACGTCGTGCATCGGCTGGCAGATCCAGCATCAAGTTGGCATCAACAGTATCATGTCCCTGATCTTGCAGGGCATAAGCACGAATTTTATTGGTCAGTCCAATACCGCGGCCTTCCTGACGTAAATACAGAATCACGCCCTGACCGACTTCATTGATTAATTTTTGCGTAGCTTGAAGCTGTGGACCGCAATCGCATTTCAGTGAGGCAAAAGCATCACCGGTTAAACATTCAGAATGAATCCGCACCAATACCGGTTCAGTCGGGGGAGTGTCTAAGCCTTTAGAAAGAGCTACATGTTCTTCACCTGTGTTAGGGTCTTGAAATACCGTGATTTTAAATTCACCAAAAGCGGTTGGTAATCTTGAAGTCGCGACAAACTCTATAGGCACTGCTTAACTCGTTAAATAGTTCATTAATTGGCTAAAGTATAGCTGAATGCTTGGACATTAGTTGAATTGTAAAGATGAATTTATGCAGAAGATTTTCTTTTTTGTATAAAGCGAACGATAATGGTTGATAAATAGTAAGATTATTCAGGATAATCTCGCTCATGAACAAACACCCAGTATAGAGATTTGCCTCTAAACTGCATCGCTAGAAATGTGGCTGATTTAAAGGTGATACAATTCGATCATTATGCTCGAATAAACCCATTTACCTAGCTTAGGATTTGCCAGGCTTTAGAAGGCTTTGCCATTTATGTTGTATACAGAAATACCGACTCAGCGCCCTGTAACTCCGTTGCTGGATGCGATTGATCATCCTCAACAATTACGATTGCTCGAGCGTAGCCAATTAGAACAAGTGGCGGATGAGTTACGTCAGTACATTTTGTATGCAGCAGGACAAAGCGGTGGGCATTTTGGTGCCAATCTGGGGGTAATCGAACTCACTGTGGCCTTGCACTACTGTTTTAATACCCCACATGATCGTTTAATTTGGGATGTCGGCCATCAGGCCTATCCGCATAAAGCCTTGACCGGTCGCCGTGAACAGTTGACCAGCATTCGTGCCAAAGATGGCTTGGCTGCCTTTCCGGCACGTGAAGAATCTGAATTTGATACTTTTGGGGTAGGGCATTCATCTACCGCCATTTCTGCTGGCCTTGGCATGGCTCTGGCGCGTCGTTATCAGAACAATCCGTGTGAAGTCGTATCAATCATTGGTGATGGGGCCATGAC
>NZ_DJDC01000100.1:0-27499 GCF_002430855.1 Acinetobacter sp. UBA5934
AAATGAAATATGTTTTCAATAATTCTAAATCCTGATATTTTTTTTATTTTCAACTATAAGAATTAGTATTTGAATACTCTAAAGTTATAGGATCAATTATTGGCAATGGCATATTTCTAAAAGGTCTAATGGGTCTACCAAATAAGGTTGTTACCTCTTTACCATCTATTTCCCATTTCACCCCAAATGATACTCTATTCAGACTTTTATAAACCTTTACCATTTGTGGGGCTCCACCTATACAATGAAACTTAGTTTTTGCATTAGGATCTAAAAGCATATCTCTAATTACTTCTAGTGGTTCCATATCTAAAGAACCATTTTCAAGTTTATTTCTCTCTCTAAGAAGATTAATTAATTTCTCTTTTGCTTCATCAAGATAATCTCCACTAAAAGACACTAGAATTTTACTTTTAACCCCTTTCCAAAATTTAATTGGCTGATATGTAAATTTTTTAATATCTTTTTTATATATAAATTTCCATAGTTTAAATTCTTGTTTATGCCAGCAATAGCCACCAAATAAAAACTCCACAGATGGAATCTCATAATCACTTTTATACATTAACATGTCATTTAATGTTTTCAATATTATCGCTTTGAAAGTAGAAAGATGTTGATACCGATTTCTAATTTTCGGATTTAACTCAATTTCATTTTTTAACTGAATCATCATGGGATATGAAAAGCTTGTATCCCCAGAAAAACACATTGCACAGTCACTTCTAGAAAAAGTGTAAATCTTAGGATTACAATCCCACGATCCAAAAGCTCTCAAGCGACTATCAGTTACAAAAACCAATTCTTCCGATGTTCCATTTTTTTTATCCATGCCGCACATATTGTCATTAAATTTGCTTCAGAAAATAATATTACTCCTAAATTTTAAGATGAATATGCCATGTATATCAATATAAATTATTGAATGTAAAAATAATTAAGAAATATATAAATTATATTTAACATTAAATCTCTTATATAAAATATAAAGGTTATGCCCTATCCAGCTCTCCAGTATTTCAAAGCCCATTGCCTAGACAACCCACAGAAAAAAACGTATAACACCGTTTTTCAAAATTAACGGGTAAACACCACTGTGAAACTCATCCTTGCACCTATGGAAGGCTTAACTGATCCAATTATGCGTGATGTACTCACATCAGTGGGCAGCTTTGACTGGTGCGTAACCGAGTTTATCCGTGTGACCAATTCAGTCCTACCCGATCATATTTATTATCAATATTGCCCGGAATTACTCAATGGTGGCAAAACAGCCTCAGGTACACCTGTGCACGTGCAGTTCTTAGGTAATGATCCGGAAATGCTGGCAGCCAATGCCATTCGTGCTGTTGAACTCGGTGCTCCTGTGATTGATATGAATTTTGGCTGTCCGGCAAAAACGGTAAACCGGCATCGTGGCGGCTCAGTGCTTCTGGATGAACCTGAAGTGGTTCATATGCTGGTTAAAGCTGTGCGTGATGCAGTACCTAAACATATTCCTGTGTCTGCCAAAATGCGCTTAGGCTATATGGACAGAAAATTTACCCTGGAAAATGCCCATGCCATTGAAGATGCGGGTGCTTCCTGGGTCACAGTGCATGCCCGTACCAAAGCTGAAGGCTATACCCCGCCTGCATTTTGGGATCAGTTGCAACCGATTCGTGAAGCATTAAAAATTAATGTGATTGCCAATGGTGAAATCTGGAGCAATGCTGATGCCAAGCAATGCCAGTTAGAATCGGGCTGTGAAGATTTAATGATTGGTCGGGCCGCAGTGACCACACCCGATATCACGCAATGTATCCGCAAAAATACAGATGAGCCAATCATTACTTGGGATGAGCTTTTAGACTTACAAATTCGTTTCTTAAATGGGCCCTATAAAAAAGAAATTAATATGGTCGGACGCTATAAACAGTGGCTCGGCATGATGTCTAAACATTATCCTGAAGCAAAAGAATTGTGGAATGAAGTAAAACGAATTAAGGCTTTGATTGAAATTATAGAAAAATTAAATGTCTTAAAGCATTAATAAAAAAGCCTTTGAACTTTCAAAGGCTTTTTTATCTAGCTTTTTACTTTAGCTTCTTTCTTTACGCTGTTTTAAATTTTCTATATGCATTCGATTGGTTTTCTAGGATTTCTCCCGAACTTTAAATTTTAAAAATCAGCACGGCCTCATTTAATTTGTTTCATTTTAATGCCTTTGCATAGGCAATCTTTTCTACTTTTGAAAGGTCAAAAGTAGACAAAAACCTTTTGTTTCCCATACACAACTTCCCTGTCGTGATGGGAAACGTATGGCATCCCTGCCATACTCATGAATCTAATACCTGTTAAATTCTATTTTTTAATTTGATAATACAAACAATTTTCAATCATCAAAAAATGATTGATGAAATAAATCTAGATTATTAACTTTGTTCAATTTTCAACAAAATCTCTTTATTTTCCAGTCCACCGGCAAACCCGACCAATTTACCATTTGCTCCGACCACACGGTGACACGGCGCAATAATCGAAATCGGATTTTTACCATTGGCCGCACCCACTGCGCGAACCGCTTTAATATTACCGACTTGCTCAGCAATATCACGATAACTGCAGGTTTCGCCAAATGGAATGTTCAGCAAGGCTTGCCAAACTTTCTTCTGAAATTCAGTACCTTCAAAATCTAAAGGCAAATCAAATTGCTGGCGTTTTCCAGCAAAATATTCAGTTAACTGCTTTTGGGTTTCTAATAAAATCGGATGATGTGTCTGTTCAATCAGTTCGGCTAAACGAACCCGTTTAGGATGTTCATTTTCCCAAAGTACTGCCACCAAAGCCGTTTCATTGGCTACCAGTTTCAAAGTACCCACAGGAGAAGCCATTTCCATAAATGCCAGTTTCATCGTCTACTCCTGCAGTGAAATAAATGATCCAGATTTTATGATGATGACAGTTTCATCAATACTAATCCAGAAATAATCAGTACAGCTGCCAGCATGCGCATCGCCGATGCAGGCTCACCAAATATAAACACCCCAACCAGAAAAGAACCGACTGCACCAATTCCGGTCCAGATGGTATAAGCTGTACCCAGTGGCAAAGTGCGCATGGCATAAGCCAGTAAGGCAAAGCTTAAAATCATGAAAACAACAGTAATAATACTGGGAGTTAAACGTGTGAATCCTTCTGAAAGTTTCATGGCATAGGCCCAGACAATTTCAAAAAGACCCGCTAAAACCAAAACCACCCAAGCCATGACGACTATGCTCCATTTGATTAGAGTCAGGCCGTCCTGACGAATTTTCTCAGTGCAACGATACATTCGATTGCACCAAGGGAGGTCGTTCCTCCTTTAACTGAGTTAATAATTATATAATAGTTGAGCCAAATAGGTGCTTGTTTTACATATTTTGACCCATCACTCACCTTAAAAGTGCAAATAAAAATGCGACTGGCCTAAATCAGTCGCATTTTGAATCTTCTACACAAAACTAAAATTTAAAACGAATCCCTGCGCCATAGAGCCATTCATTTTCAGAAGAGGATTGTTGCTGCCAGGCTGTTTCCTTATTCCCCTTGTTATAGCCATATGCCACATCGACAAAAGGCATGACCTTTTTATTGATTTCATATCGCGTTTCCAGCCCCAATTGTGCCGTACTTAAACCGGTTTTTTGAGCATAGTTTGAGTCATCACTCAACACCACATTCAGATCCAGATAAGGCTTAACAATCAGCTTTTGCGTCAGTAGCACATCGCGTTCGGTTTCCAGGCTTAAAGATGTTTGATTATCCTGCCCGACATAGAGATAGGTATTGGTTTCAAAGAAATACGGCGCCAATCCATGTACCCCAATGACGGCATCGACTTGATCCTGATCCACTTCACGATTCTGGTCATTGCGATAACGCAAACCAGCCTGTACATCCCAAAAATCGGCAACATTGCGGCTGTATAACACTTTGGCATCGTACTCGGCTTGCTCTGATTCAGCATCATCGACACGGACTTTAATAAAAATCTTGTTTTCATCTGTGCCGATTCGGGTTTCTAGTTTTGACTTTAAAACACCTTCGCCATCATCATTGCGCAGCCATTCACTTTCAACCGTGCTTTGCTGATAAATCTGGCCGCCATGCTCTTTGATATGTGCAGCATGATCCGCATCATCTGAACTGGATTGCCCCTGCTGTAGCGGTTGCATCGGTTTTTCTTTAACCGCAGTCGTTGCTACTGCTGACTCTGTTTGATGCTGTAAATGATCGTCATACACTTCAATAGATTGTTCAGACTGCTGTGGCATCGGCATAGAATGCTGCTGATCCTGCGCAAAACTCTGTCCACTCAACAACAGCAGAGACGCACTCAATGTGCTCATTGCAAAGAAATTAATGATGCGCATGTGAGTCTCCTTGCTTTGCTGAGTTTGAGGTAGATGGTGTCGGTGCTTGATTTCCATCGACATTCGCCACCACCAGTTTACTCATCATTCCAGATGACATGTGATACAGCAGATGGCAATGGATTGCCCATTCACCCAGTTCATCCGCAGTGAGCAGCGCAGTGACGGTTTTACCTGGTGGTACAATCAAGGTGTGTTTATTCGGCATATTGGCGCTACTTTGCCCATTTTCCAGCTGCATAAACATGCCATGCAGATGCATCGGATGCGCCATCATGCTGTCATTAATGAATTTCAAACGGATACGTTCGCCATATTTCACCTGTAACGGTTCAACTTCGGTAAATTTCTTGCCGTTGATGGTCCAGATATAGCGTTCCATGTTGCCACCCAAACGCACTTCCAGTTCGCGTTCTGCCGGACGGGTATCCGGTTGTGGGTTTAATGATTTCAAATCGCTATATTGCAGTGCCTTATGTCCTGCCGGAGTAGACGCATTTGCCCAGCCATAAACCACTTGGGTATTTTCATTTAAGGCTGGTTTCACCGAGGTATGTGCAGAATGATTCATTCCTTGTTGTAGTTCTGAATCAGACTTTGCTTGATGTTGTGAATGGTCATTCGTATTCGACTTGGTGTGGTTCATTTGCGAATGATCCATGCCAGCCATGTCATGTTGCATGGATGAATGATCCATCATTTGATGATTCATTGAACTTGCACCACTATTATCTTCGCTGCCTTGATACTTACTACTCTGATGATCATCCATCTGATCATGATTCATGTTCGCATGATCACTTGATGATGAGCCATGTCCCATATCTTCCATCGTGAGTAATGCACGTGGACGTGGCTTAGGCATATGAATCGCATGCGTTACTGGAGCAGTTTCATTATGCAATGACCCAATGGCAAAACCGCTACGGTCAATCGACTCGGCTTCAATCTGATAATGATTGGCTTTTGGCTCCGCAATCACATCATAAGTTTCTGCAGTACCGATTCGAAACTCATCGACCGGCACAGGTTTAACTGGCTGCCCGTCAGCACTCACTACGGTCATTTTCAAGTTGGGAATACTGACATCATAAAATGACATGGCGGAAGCATTAATAAAACGTAAGCGGACTTTTTCATTCGGCTTAAACATGCCGGTCCAGTTTTGTTCTGGCGTTTTGCCATTGATCAAAAAGGTATAACCGGTAACATCAGACAAATCGGTTTTCAGCATGCGCATCTGATTCCACATGGAACGATCTTGCCAGGTATTTTTTAATCCATCACGTTTGACCTGCTTCCAGACATCCGACAAAGTTTCACGCCGATTTTGATAGTATTCAGCCGACTTTTTCAGGTTCTTCTGGATTTGGTCACTGCTGGATTGATGAAAATCGGACAGCATCACCACATAATCACGATCAGCCTGTTCATGCGCTGCTAGCGGCTTTTTCCCTTTGGGATAAATCACCAGAGCGCCATACAGTCCATCCTGTTCCTGTCCTTTAGAATGCGCGTGATACCAATAGGTTCCATTTTGACGAACTTTGAAACGGTAGACAAAATCACTTTGCGGTTTAATGCCCTTGAACTGGTTAAAACCGGGTACGCCATCCATTAATCCCGGCAACAATAATCCATGCCAGTGAATGGAAGAATCCTGATTTTTAAGTTTGTTATGCACATAAATCACGGCATCGTCCCCCTCTTCAAATTCCAGAAGAGGCGCGGGAAACTGACCATTGACCGTAATGCGTTTTAAGGGTTTTTCGGTGATATTCACCATCTGTTGATCAATGTTCAGGTGATATTCTTTGACCGCAGCAATCGCCCACGATGATGACACTAAACACACCCCGACTAAGAGGCTTTGAGTTAATTTAATCGACATGACTTAACCTGTAATTTAAAAATAAAAATGTTTTTTAAATCAAGATTAAGCTTTGGGAGGGCGTAAGATCTGCTGCCAGAAGCCGCTTAAATGCTGGGCTGAATAATCAAAATTGCGCTGTGGATGTTCTTGAACTTCTTCTAAATGCACTAAATCGGATATTTGTGAATCCAACCAGACTGTTAAACTCTGACAGTGCAATGGTACACAATCATTACAGCTAAAATGCTGTTGTTGATCACCCATGTCCTGATGACAATCTTGATCATGCTGTACTTTTAGCTGATCAACAGGATGATGCTGCATGTCCGGTAGAGTTTTGACTGAATCATGGCAACCCGACATGGTCGTCATGGGCATTTTATCTTCATGCTGAACCGTCAATTCACTCATCATTTGCTGATGCATAGGCTGTTCAAATGCCAAGACAGCATTACTCCACCCGATGGCGAAAACCATCAGGAACACAAACCAAGCCTGTTTGCATAATGAAGTTAGCACAGCATTGTCCTTAATTAATCCACAATAAAAGATAAATCATGTTCTTTTGATTTGAGTTTAATAGCATAACCAAGATCCAAGTTATGCACAATTTTTAAGTTTATGCTAAACAGTGCCAAATCCCGCTGAATAATGCCAACTTAAACAATAAAGTTATTTTTTAAACAGTTTTATTTTTAAGCATAGACGAATAAACCACCATATTTTTTAATAGCTTAACAAGCTAAAAAAGGACTCATTTGAGTCCTTTTTATACATTTAATGTCTAATTATTAAACTATTGATCTACAATTGTTTATAAACTAATCAAGTTATCCATACAGTTATCTACACAGATATCCATATGGTTATCCATAAAGTTATCCACAACTTAGCAATCATTAATTGTAGATTATTAGAGATTAACTGAGCCTACTTTTGCCAGTTCTGAGCGCATTTCATCAATCACAGCTTTATAATCCGGCTTGCCAAAAATCGCCGAACCTGCAACAAACATATCTGCACCAGCTTCAGCAATTTCACGAATATTGGCTGGCGTCACTCCACCATCTACTTCCAAACGGATGTCACGGCCTGAGGCATCAATGATCTTGCGTGCCTGACGCAGTTTATCCAAAGTCATGGGAATAAATTTTTGACCGCCAAAGCCCGGGTTGACACTCATCAACAAAACCTGATCGACTTTGTCCAGCACATAGTCCAGATAATGCAAAGGGGTTGCCGGGTTAAACACCAAACCTGCTTTGGCACCGCCCGATTTGATTAACTGTAAAGAACGGTCAATATGATCCGAAGCTTCCGGATGAAAGGTAATAATATCAGCACCTGCTTCGAGAAAATCGCCAATCATACGGTCTACTGGTGACACCATAAGATGCACATCAATCGGTGCCTGAATCCCATATTTTTTTAATGCCTTGCATACACCTGCACCAAACGTCAGGTTAGGAACGTAATGGTTGTCCATCACATCAAAATGTACGACATCTGCACCTGCAGCAAGCACATTTTCAACTTCTTCACCTAAACGGGCAAAGTCGGCAGATAAAATGGAAGGTGCAATTAAATATGGCTTGGACATGGGGAGAACCTGGCTATGCATTTGAATTGATTTTTCACATTATAACAAATTGAACTTTGCTGCTGTGATTCAATCTACATCTGTTGCGATTTAATCGTATTCATTTTAAATCTGCTATTTTGACCTAAGCGCACAAGGTAAATGAGAATGAAAAGTAATACACAAATTATCACATCAGAAGCAGCCCGTATCGCCAAACGATTACTCAATCACTGGAAACATAAATTTGAAGTCTCTGAAACTGAGGAAGATTTCAGTATTTTTATGCCGGACGCGACTGTTAAGCTAATACCACAATCCACCCTATTATTGGTTTCGATTGACAGTTCATTAGAAGACTTAAGTAGACTGGAAAAAGTGGTGCTGGACCATTTAAGCCGAATGGCACAGCAAGAATTTACTGCTACATGGCAACATCAATAAAAAAGGGAGAATTAAATTCTCCCTTTTTTTGAATGAGTCATTAGGCTTCGAGTTGTACAGCATGGAATTGCAAATGATCATCCATAAAGGTTTGAATGAAATAATATCCGTGATCATAGCCGGCATGTTCACGCAAGGTTAGGGATTGCCCTGCTTGCTTACAGGCCTGTTTAAATAAGGCCGGATTCAATTGTGCATAGAATTGATCTTTAGATCCTTGATCAATCAAAATTTCTGTAAACAATGCCCCTTTTTCTTGAATCAAGGCAGTGGCATCATGCTTTAACCATTCATTTCGATCTTCACCCAAATAATTCGAAAAAGCTTTTTCACCCCAAGGGCATTGGCTCGGCGCGCAAATCGGAGCGAAAGCAGACACCGATTTAAATTTTTCCGGGTATTTAAAAGCCAGTGTCAGTGCACCATGTCCGCCCATGGAATGCCCGAAGATTCCGATAGCATCTGCTTGCACTGGAAAGTTTTGCTTCACTAGCTCATAAAGTTCATCGGCAATAAAACTTTCTATTTGATAATTCTCAGCCCACGGTGCCTGAGTCGCATTGATATAAAATCCGGCACCCTGACCGATATCCCATGAATCCCCTGCCGCAACTTGTTCACCTCGGGGTGAAGTGTCCGGACTAATCAGGATCAACCCCAGCTGGGCTGCCAAACGTTGCGCATGGGCTTTAATGGCGAAGGTTTCTTCAGTACAGGTCAGACCCGCCAAATAAAACAGCGCAGGACAGGCTTGACCGGTTAAAGCCTGATGCGGCAAGAAAATTCCAAATTTGGTCTGCCCTTTTAAATTGTTAGAATTAAAGGCATAAATTCGCTGTTCCCCATCAAAGCATTGATTAACTTGCATCAATTCCATCATTATTTTCCTTATGGTGCTGCCACACTTAATTGTGGAGTTTCTATCTTCATATCTGTCTGAGTTGTAGCAGGAAATAAGCGTTGCTCGAGCTGCGGCAACATAAATTCCATATTCTTGCCGATCGACCATTGCGGTTCAGAAGCTTCAAACCCTTGAGCAGTTTCCCATTGTGCTACCGTTTTCTTGGTCTGCTCAAAAGCCCCTTGTATAGACATCTGCTCGCGCATCGCCTGATCAAAAAAGGCCCGGCCAAAATAAGTATAATCCGCTTCATTGGAACAGCCAAAAGATGCCCGGTCAGCCGCAGAGGCGGTAATAATTAAAGTATTATCATCCTGCAAAGCGGGAACAAAACTCCCTGAATAACATGCCGAAATCACGATCACGCGCCAACGAATACCGGATTTGTCCAAAGTTTCTTTAAGCCATTTAGGATCGACATCATTTAAATCGATCGGATCATTTTCCATTTCAAACTGATTCGGCAAACCGTGTGAAGTCATGTATAAAAATAATACATCACTTTCTTTGTTCATTTGCTGCCCGATACGGCGCAAGGCCATTTCCATACTGGTACGTGAAGCAATCGGCATTTGCGTTCGGGTTTCGGGATTATTAATCAGCGCCATGGAACGGCCAAAAGTTCCAAAACGGGTATCAAATTGTTCTTTAATCCGTTCAATTTCCGACTTAAAGACATCTTGATAACCTGCACCGGCAACCCCTAAAAAGTACCAGTGCGACTGGGCAAATTCACCGTATTGAATTGATTCCAGCGACTTGTTCAAGATACGGCTTTGTGCATAAAAAGCATCTTCAGCAAAGGTTGGCGGGGTTTCTTCAACTTTCCAGATCGGCTGACTTTTCACCGACATTTGCCAGACCACAAGAGTGAATAGTGTCGCAGCCACAATTAGCGCCCGCTCCCACCACGGCCATTTCAGTTCACGGGAAAACACCCACACCACAGCCAGACTTTGCCAGACAAACAGCACCATGAAGATGGTCGGCAAATAGTCATAGAACAGGTAAGGCAAGACATCAATATAACCCAGATACTGGATCAGGCTTTGCAATAAGGCAATATGGGTATCCAGTACCAGCCACAACAAGGCGGGTACCAGCATCAGCCGGGGATTATTGATCCGCTGGGAAAGGAAAATACCGACAATAAGCGCAATAAAAGGCCATAAAGCATAACTGATCAGGCCTTGCGGGTTAAATTCCCCGATCTCCTCCGCACTGAGCCAGCTAAATAAACTGTTGGCACTGCCGCCCAAAATCCCCCAAAAAATCAGTTGCAGGATCGATGGCCGAACAATTTGCAAAGAACGACGCGAACCCAAAAAAAGCCACATCCCTGCAGTTTGGTTGCTCTTAAAATCATGCCAAAAATTGATGGAGGGTTTAAAGTCGATCATAGGATTTCAGGGTGGTTGTCGCTCGCGGATTTACCGGTCTAAGTTTATGCTTGATGGAATTTTTATCAATGCTGCTTTGGAACTATATAACAAATTAATGCACATTATTGAATCAATTACCAAACTACTCTAGAAGATGTTGCTGAAAGTAAGCATCAAAACGACAGGCATCTCCCTGCCATTGATGATCCGGTTCCAGATCGGCCAGATAGACTGCCAGACGTGGACGTTTCACCACCACACGTTTAGCCACTTTTTGCGCCAGAGTTAACAGGTTGTCACCCAGGTCCATTTCACCATGTTCAGGCAACAGCATATGTAAGAGCTGCATCTGCTTTTTCACTTGTGCCTGTTTTTTAATGGCTTGCTGATTCTGGTCGCGCTGTGGAAACATCGGATCAAGATACACCACATCCACCACATGCTGCTGTTCCGCCTGCTGGGTCAGGTAATCGGCAGAATCAGAAAAAACCAGATCAATTCGTGCTACAACTGAACTGAGAAAAGCATCATTTTGCGCATGGTTTTTACTGTCTTCCAGCAAGGTAAACAAGATTGGATGGCGTTCAACCAAGGTGACATTTGCACCCAAATGTGCCATCAACAGACTGTCATGACCTAAACCGGCAGTCGCATCAATCAAGCTGGGTATTTCGCCCAGATTACAGGCCCGTGCAATCATTTCAGATTTTAACGATGAGCGTTTTAAACGTGGTACTTCGGCCTGCCAGTCGGGCTGCATTTTCATGCCATTGGCACACAGCCACAGACCGGACTCATCTACACATAAACCCAGCTCAGGATTTAAACGCAAAAACCGGGCGTTCAGCTTTTCAATGGTCTCAACATTTACATTCACTCCACGAGAAGAAAGCACAGCAGAATACTGCTGTGCTTTCTGTTGAAATTCCTGTTCTACAAATAAGCGGAATTCGCTTACCATAATTTCCAGCCTGTAAATGCAAAAAGTAAGATTAAAAGACCTGAAGCAATACGGTACCAGGCAAAAACCATGAAATCACGTTTAGCCACATAAGCCACTAAAACACGAATTAAAATCAAGGCTGAAACAAAGGAAACGATCAGACCTACTGCTAAAACAATCCAGTCTTCAGTGGTTTGCATTACTTCATAACTTTGATAAAGATCGAGCAGGCCTGCCCCGACAATCACCGGAATACCCAGGAAGAAAGAAAACTCTGTCGCCGCCTTACGTGAGATGCCCAGGAACATGGCACCAATAATGGTTGCACCTGAACGTGATGTACCTGGAATTAAAGACAGCACCTGAATTAAACCAATCCAGATCGCTTCCTTATAGCTGATGTTTTCCACTTCTTCAGCATTTACTTTAGGCGGATGTTTTTCAATCCACATAATGATGAAACCACCAACAATCAAACCAATTGCCACGGCAATATCATTAAATAATAATTCTTTGACTGCCTGTCCAAAAGTCAGGCCCACCAGCACAATGGGAATGGATGCCATGATCAGGCTAAAACCGAGATGACGACCTTTGGCTTCACCGGTAAACATACCAGTTGCTGCCCCCCATAGACGAGCCCAGTATTCATAAATGACTGCTGCAATCGCACCCATTTGAATGGCGATCACAAATACATCGCTTTTTTCTTTGGTCCAGAAATTCATGAGTTCTGAAGCGAGAATTAAATGTCCGGTACTGGAGATGGGTAAAAATTCGGTAATCCCTTCAACGATACCCATAATTGCCGCTTTCAGCAGCAGTAAAAGATCCATAGAAAATCCTGATTATGATTTGCCTTGTTCTGGAATTTTTTTCCAGGCATTGTCACGTAAATACACCGGTAATGCCTGTTCAGCACTCACCCAATGCTTTTGCTCTGCATGCGCGCGCGCAATGGTCGCAATATCTTGTGCCGTCGCACTTAAGTCTTTGTATTGTATTTGTTCAGGCTTAACTAAAGCTGAACCCGACCCCACCAGCTCAAATTTAACCATTGCCCCGGCATCAGCATAATTTAACAGTTGCTCTGTATCTACAGGCTGCATAATACCCTGTGGGTCCAGCTGAAAACTCGAGATATAGACTTCATCCATGCGTGCATCCAGTACTGCAGTCACTGCCGTTAAACCCGCCACACGATATGCTGCCTGTGCCAAGGCTTGCAAGGTTGAAACAGGAACAACAGGCAGATCATTTGCCCAAGCCAATGCCTGAGTCACAGCCGCATTGATACGTACCCCGCTAAAAGAACCGGGACCGCGGCTAAATGCAATTGCAGTAAGTTCAGATGCAGACAAACCAAGCTGGGTAAATGCCTGTTCGATCATTGGGAGTATCGTTTGCGTTTGTGCTTTTGCTCGCGCATCTAATTGAAAAAATAATTCTTGAGTGTCATCTACAATAGAAACGGAACACTGCTCATTGGCAGTTTCCAATGCCAGCAACTTCATGCACAACCTTAATTCATTTAAATATAAAAAACGTCGGATATCATACTCCACTCATGCGTGCGAGGCGAGATTTTCCATCTACAGGATACAAAAAAGCCAAGCTTTCGCCTGGCTAAATATATCGTTTCAAATCACAGTTCAACTGACTCCAAATGCTGAAAATCCTTGAAATGTTCTGCGTAGTGCATGGCACTCATTTTGAGTTTGACTTCAGCCGCCTCATCCAGCGTTTTAACGATTTTCCCCGGTGAACCCATCACTACCGAATTGTCTGGAATGACTTTGCCTTCGGGTATTAAGGCATTGGCGCCGATAATGCAATTTTTACCAATCGCGGCATGATTTAAAATCACGCTATTAATGCCAATCAGCGTGTTATCACCAATAGTACAACCATGCAACATCGCTTGATGCCCAATCGTGACATAACTACCAATATGCATTTCAATGCCTGCATCGGTATGTAACACGGCATTTTCCTGAACATTGGTAAAATCCCCCAGTTTGATCTTGCTGTTATCACCCCGGATGACTGCTCCAAACCATACACTGACCTGCTTGCCCATTTCAACTTGTCCCAAAACTGTAGCACTATCAGCTACCCAACCATCCCATGGTTGATGCGTTGCTTGAGGCGTATATCCTTTAAATTTATAGATCATGGGTTAAAGTTCCTTATTTACCGTATTTAATCTTATTACTATAAAAAGCAGGCGAATTTAATAAAAATGGCCATTCCTTTTGATAATCCAAACCATACTGAAACAGTGAAACCAACATTCGCGCAGTTAAGCCCCAGACAACTTCATTTTCCACGCGCATGCTGGGAAAATACAAAGACTGATGGGCATAACGCACTTCATAGGGAATCGGTGGCGCATTCATTAAACTGCTTAGTGATGCAAAAAAAATGCGGTCGATCTCGCTTGGTTGAGGTGTCAGCTTCACTTCTGGGGGAATCAGTCCGACCACCGGTTTAACCAGCATACCGTTGCGGGCTTTTTGCATCGGCAAATCACCAATCAGTTGCACATCAAATGGATTCAGCGCGGTTTCCTCATAGGCTTCACGCAAAGCCACCACTATATTACTGGTATCTTGAGGATCTCTTTTACCACCGGGAAACGAAACTTCCCCGGCATGATTAGACAAATATAAAGAACGGCGCGTGAGCAAAACTTTGGGATCGGACTCATCGGTAATGGCAATCAGTACAGCGGCCTGAGCAGGCTTTACTCGTGTAGAAAAGCGTAACCTGTGCTGTAATAATTGTATTAATGAGTAGTCATCCATGTGCTACTGTTCCTGTTTGGTGCTTTATTTCATCATAGCTGAATTTTTATTCCAAAAGATAGAAATGATGCCAAAGTTGCATTTTTCAGTTATGCTGATCAACACCTTTATCATTGACGATGAATATGAATTTCTGTGTAATTTGCGGACATAAAACAACGGAAAAAATTCCACTCGGCGACCATCAATTACGCCGCGTTTGTACAGATTGCGGCAATATTCATTACGTCAATCCCAAAGTCATTTGCGGTGCACTTGTCCTGTGGGAAAATAAAGTTTTACTTTGCCGCCGTGCCATTGAGCCACGTTATGGGCTATGGACCCTGCCTGCGGGTTATATGGAACTGTTTGAGACCATGGAACAAGGCGCTGCCAGAGAAACCCGTGAAGAGGCTGAAGCTGAAGTTGAAATTGAACAGCTCTACTGCATGTACAATATCCCCCGAATTGGACAAATCTACGTTCTGTTTAAAGCCAATCTCGTCAATGGAATATTTGGTGCGGGTGAAGAAACTATTGAATCGCGTTTATTTGAAGAACATGAAATTCCTTGGTCTGAACTGGCTTTTCCAAGTGTAGAGCGTACCTTAAGACACTATTTTGAAGATCGTAAAACGGATTCATTCAACATGCATTTAGAAACTTTGGGTACCCGTCTGGATCATACGGGTTAAGAGTACGATAAATTTGCAACTCAATAAAAAGCCCATCATGTGATGGGCTTTTTATTGTTCACTTTATTTAGTTCTGACTGTATAACATGGAGCTAAAGACATTTCCACAGTCCCCCCATTCAGTTTTGCCAGCGCAGTATCATTCGCTGTTACCAGACTTGGATTGTTTATATTATAGATGCCCTGAAAACTCGCTAGCGTATTGCCCCATTTCACGGCTGTATTGTCTGAATTGGTAAAGCTTACAGTTGATGGCCGGGTTCCTGTTGGTACTGATGGATCCAGCAGGTTGGTCAAACGTAACAATGCACCACCGACCACGATACTTTCAGATGATGAATCAGACGATGTTTTAATAGTAGAGTTCATTCCAACCAGTGCCCCATCAATTTTAGCAAATGTTTCGCCAGCTAAAATCATACGCATGGAAATCGATTGCTCTGGTGTGAAGGTACGTGCAATTGTACCTAAACGGTATTGCTGTACATCATTTATATCCTTAAATGAACTTGGAAGTATATCCTCACTACTACAACCATTTACCGCATCTGTGGACATATCATTTTCAGTATAACCAGGCTTCATATTGGTACGAATATCACCATTACGGTCAATAACAATTCCTAATTTCACATCAGAGACTGACTTTTCTGTGAATTTAAATGTTAAATCAGCATACAGCGGGAACACATACTTGTCCCCAAGGGCCACGTTATTAATCGACTTAAAGACTTTTTTATCTAAATAGGTAATAGGGAAAATTTTATATAGGTCTAAACTACCTTTATATATTTCCCCTGAATTAATATTTTGATGCCATTGGCCCAAATCCAGTAAATCATCGGCTGTCAGTGTGGTTTTCTGGGTTAGTAACTTATAAAAACTCTCTTTTCCGGCAATCATATAATCATTGTAGAGTTTGCCCTGATTAATGATTAGAGGTTGTGAGTTTACATCACTCACATCAAACTGATAATCTTGGTCAATCCGTTTGCTGATCGGATTAATCCAATGAGATTGTGCTGCTGCAGTCATTCGTACCGGTTTTGTATTACGGATCAATTCAGCATTAACCGTACTTAGGGTAGATAACGATTTAGCAATTGTACCTCGCCATTGTAAACCACTACCTAGCGTATACCCCTGCCGGTCAGTAATTAACATGAAGTGCCCAAATAAAAACTTGGTTGATGTATCGGTTGTAATACAGGTATCTTTATTACAACCGACCAAACCATCCGAACCCGACAGTAAGTTACCAATTGTTCCCGTGGTAGAAAATAAAGAAAATTCTGGTTGGTATACTGCAGCATTGGCAATTGTTGTTAATTTTTTAACTACTTCAAATGCCTGATCATCCGTGATTGCACTGACATCAACCCATGGCTTAATAATTGTAACGTATTCACCATTAATGATTTGTTGTGACGTAACTGAATTTAAAATCAGATCCAATTTCGTCCGCATTGCATCTGTAATATACAAAGCTTGAATGTCCGTCGGCTCAACAATTTTATTATCTTGCAAGGCTAATGTTTGCAAGATTTTGACCAGACTCATTGCCACCTTAACTGTCGCATCATTCTGATTTAAAGTTATTGCAGACTGCCCTGTGATCCCTTGCGCAATATCTAAAACGGTCAAACGTGGAATTTGTCCCGTCGTACTGACGAGTGCGATTTTACTTAAATCTACTGTTCCCAGATTAATCTGTTTATCTTTTTCGCCTTTTATAAAGAAATTGACTTTGTCACCAGTTCTACAGTTACCTGTAGCCACATTATTGGCTAAATCCATAATAGAAACAAAGCTATTAGTAGTATCACTACTACACTTAAAATTAAGTCCATCAAGCGGATAATCTAATGCAAATTCTACGCATCCCTCACTACCTACGGTACAGCTACCATTTTCCGTACTTGAATCATAGACTTCAGGAATAATATTGGCACTTTCCCCCCCACAACCACTTAAAGCTGCCATCAATGTAGTCAAGGTAAAAGGCAGTAAATATTTATTTTTCATCCTAATTCTCTTCTTATATCCTTAGCGAATTGCTATTAATTTTAATTGACCCTGGTTAGTAAGTGCTTTGTTTTCTAAATCTATTGCACTGGCTAAAGGGGTCAATAACATATATCGGCTTTGAGAAGGAATATGTATGATTCCTTCAATTTTTTCATGTGTAGTAAATGATCCCGCAGCTTCATGATTTTTAAAACCTCCCGCACCCTCAAGTACACATCCGTTGGTGTCTAGAAAAACTACAAAAGGCCAATAAAAGGTCGGATTTTGCTGTCTAGAAGCATAAGAGTTAATCTGAATGTTCTGAATTGCATTGGCAACCTTCACAATTTCAAAATCAAATTGTTCTTTTAATGGGGCTCTTGGCCAGACATTAACTTCCTTATCTAAACTGACAGTTTTCGCATTTTTAATTTTTTTATCTTGAATACATTGTTGGCCTAAACTTGCAACCGCGTCAGCTTGGGAAACCCGATAATAAGTGGTTGACAAGGTAATTGGACCACTCTCCTGTTTGGAATTCTTTTTAAAAAATGATTGCAGCAGGGATTTACTTACTCCTTTTTCACGCTCCACCATTTGCAAACGTGTCACTCCATGCTTGGTATCAATAATGCCTTCAGGCATAGCATAAAAACGCTTCTTCCCTTCCAGATTAAATTCCTTGTCCTCAAGGTATTCATTTTTTATATATTGCGTACCATCAACCGTGACATAGTTTTCTGCGTTTTTGACTTCTTTCAGTTCTTTAGGAATATCAGTAGCGAGTTGTGCAGTTTCTTCCAGCTTTTTTGGGATAGATGGGGACTGTGCTACAGCTTTTTCGTTTTTATCACTTTTAGGTTTTACATATGTCGCTTGCGGTATTTTAGCGGCTTCAACATGAGGATGAACAATTTTTTGGTTATTTTGAATTGCTACTTTATCTTCCCCCTGGAGTTGTAATGAAGGTCTAGGCTGAATTGTAATGGCTTTAACTTCAGGATGATTACTCGGGGAATGATTAATGGATTGCGTTTCTTGACTACTCATATTAACTGATGCAGATTTATTCACTTCAGTTACTTGATTTTTAGGTGGAGCTTTTTGCTGGATCACCATAGGGCGGCCATCTGGCCCAACAATAGTATAAAACTCGCCCGCATACGAAAAAGATACCGGCACCATACATAGTGCAAGTATCGATTTCACCAATGAATTCCCTTTCATTATTTTCAATTTATCTACCATCGTGTTCTGTAGTTCAATCCTAAAATTGTGACTTTGGTATTCGTTTTAACATTTAAACCCGCATATGGATTTAATAAAATATTATTCACACCTGTTTGGTTGGCCAAACTACTGGTATTTGCTGGAATGTTATCTTTACTACGTAAAAAACCAATTGATAAATCTAAATCAGTATCTGCATCAAAACGATAACCTACCCCCATGCCAAACAATTGTGCATCATTAATAGGCACCATTGTATTTCGCTTATTATCTGGAATTGCACTGCTACGAGGTTCATATCCAGCACGTAACTTCAAACGATCTGTGGCGGAATATTCCACACCTATGCCAAAATTCCATGGTGAAGTAAATCCTAATGGAAGTGCAAGAGAAGAATCACCAATATTTTCAGAAAGTAATTTGGCAATTTTTAATGCTGAAATTTGTCGGTCAAATTCAAACTTAAACTTGTCCCAAGCTTTATAATCAGTCCAGCCTACATCAAAATTAACTTGTAGATCTGGTAAAAGCTTATATTTTATCCCGGCCTGAAAATGAGCTGGATATTCAAAATCCATTGAAACCAGACCAGACTCACTTGCCGGTATAGAATTTGGAAAACCTAAAATTGCAGCAAGAATTTGACCCGTAGGTGATGACATTAAACCATTGATTAGCTCACGTGGAGCATTTGCGTTATCAATGTGATATTTACCTTTTAAACGCATTTTTGCAGCACTTTGATACACCATACCAAAGCTAAAATCATCAGTTGGTTCCCACAACACACCAAGGTTATAACTTGGGCTAAGTGATTGCTCCAAAGCAAGCTGCATTTGTCCGAACTTGCCAAATGGATTCATACCTTCATTGGTATTACACATTCCTAGCAACAGAATGTCGGTAATAATGTCCGAATTTTCTTTAAAAGGTGTACAAACGACTTCATCAATCATTCGCAACATACCAATTAACTCATTCGGAAAACGTAAATCCGTTTTTAAGCCAATCGCTTGATAAGACATACCAACCGAAGCGCCAACAGATAGTTCGTCATTCACTTGATATGCAATAGATGGAGATAAATAGGTAATCCTTTCTAGAGCAACCTGTTGCCCCATATAATTCCCAGGGTTACCATTTTCCGCACCAAAACCCGCAACCAACGGTGCATACATTGCCGTTGCAAAAGTTGTTTTTGAGCCCGGTGGATTATAGGCAATACCTGCTGTAGGTGCTGCCATTGGTAAACCTTCCCCAAGATCAACCATTTTTTTCAGTACAGGAACATATAAACTTACGTATTCTACATCCCCATTCACTGTACCTTTAAAGTCTGTACATAAATCGGAAGACACCTCTGGCCCATCATTACATACCATCGGGTCATCAGAATAGCCAAATACGTTATAACCAGCAGGAACTGAGAATTCCCGTTGAATATCAAAATTCGCGAGAATCCCTTGTACATCGGTTTGCAGGCCTTCGATTTTAGTTAAGGCTGCGGGGTTAAAATGAATTGCACTAATTCCTGGAGGATCTGCAGTAACTGCATTCCCCATACTCAATGATCTGATATCAACAGATAAGTTAGTACCTAATTGAGCGAAAGTTGCACTTGAACAGCCCGATACGATAATTGCTGCGGCTAACGGGCGAAGTCGAATCTTATACATACGACTGCCCTCTTAGCGTAGTTTCTTACCGAAACCTAAAATATCAAGTGGGAAAGACAAACCTAAAGATACATCTGGTGCATCTTCAGTTAACCCTATCCCCACAGTTCCATTGACAATAGTCTCAGGTGAAACACGAACACCCAATGAAATTGCCAAAGTTGAACTGGTCTGATCTGCTGGTGAATAACTTTCACCCGAAGTATAAGTAAATTCCGAACCGGTATTAAAACTTTGCTGATATGACATGGTCATAGACACGTCATAATTAAATGAATAAGCGAAACCTAAAGCAAAACCACCACTAATTCCAGGTTCAAACTCATCAATCACGCGTGTACCACGGCGCTGATTCAGTCCGGTTTCCTTAAAACCATAATTGGCAGAAACGGATGCGAAAAGTACAACGGGATCAATATATTTACGTGTACTTGCACCTATGCCTGCAGAGTAATAACCTTTACCCGTTGCTAAGTCATCAGCTGCATTAATTTCATAAGGACTATCACCCGTTTTGGTTGAAACATTACCAAATAAAATCAGCGGCAATCTGCCTGCTTTTAACGGAAATGGCTCCCAACGTGCGCCAAAAGAAATATCACCTAAACCTGCGGTAGAGGTATCTTTTAATAAGTCTGTTTTAGCAACTAGAGGTAATGACGCACTAAAGGTCAAATTATCTAAAATGCCGTACTGTGCAGTAAATGTATTGGTAACAGTATGAGTTGCATTTTCCTGAACACGAAGCTGATAGAGCTGACCTTTAGACATTTCAGCATCGATTTGGGTATCACGGTAATAGGTATAATCAATATCGTAATAAGATGAGATTTCACCTTTTTTAATTAATGAATATTGTCTTTCATTTGAAGTAAACACTTCCTGCAGGTTCGCTTCTTTACTTGCGTCCCCTTCTTGCTGTTGTAATGCAGAAGAAGCTTGTGATTGTGTATCGACTGGTTGTGATTGAGTAGTAGCACCATTCTCTGCTGGTGAGGTTACGGTCGTCTCATCAACCTGTTCATCAACAGCTTCATATTCACCAAGAGACGGCTCTTCTACTTGAGCATTTACGGCTGCTACCGTTTGCGCATTTGTAGGCTGTGGTGCTGTAGATTCAACTTCAGTTTCCTGTTGATCTACAACTTCATATTCTCCAAGTGCTGGTTCCTCAGCTGCATATACTACCCCTATTGCCATTTGAACACTCAAAGCCAATAAAGTTTTGTTCATCCATTTACGATTCATATTCCATCCCACCATTTTTATTTTTTTAATCCGCTACTTTTATACGTTATTTACTTTTGTAATAAAGACGTAAGAAATTATATGTTGGCTCACCAAACTGCTCTGATTCTGAATTCAGATTCTTATCTAAACGAATCGTTGAAGCTTTATCTGCAATTTTTTCCATATAAAATTGTGGATATTGCATATCAACAAAAGCATAGCGATTCACAGTAGCATCTTCAACATGCCGCAAATCTGAATCACGCAGTGTCAATAAATTTTTTCTCTGTTCAGGTGCGACATTAATCAAAAACAGAGTATTGTTTTCCCAGATATCTTTAAAACGTTGCTCATCAAAACTGATATTACCTAGCGCCGGATCTGCAACATACACGCGTCCATTTTTATATGCTTTAAAAACCACGAAATGTTTAAATCCTGCATAGGAAATTGGCACAATGGCTGGTTGACCTTGTTTAATTAAATCGGATAATTCGCCTTTATATCCCCCACTTTCAAAACCGATTGCAGCCACGAAGCGTTTCATATCAAGTAAAGAAAAACTACGTCTTTCGACAATTTTCTCGGTTTCACCAAATTTAAGCAACCCATTCATAACTTGTTGTTCTGTCAGATTCACACCAACATCAACATAACCATTCAATAACGTCGTTAATGCAGCCGATCCACAGCTATAATCATAGGCTTGACGTACAATACCCCTAAATTGATCTTCTACAGCAGGTTTAATAAGGACGGGCTCTCTATGCATTCGAGTGAATGAATCTTGGCGAGAATCTAAAGTTTCAGTGTAATACACAGCTTCCGCTGGTTTCTTCTTAATTTCAAAGGCTTCTTTGGCAGCGTAATACATCAATGCCGAGCCTAGTGCGATCTCTAACATATCTTTTAACTTTTCTAGTTATCGGCATGACGTGCCAGTGTTCATTATTTTTCTAGAGCTTATGCTCTACATCCATGTAAAAAGGAAGATAACCTTTTTTATAAAAAAAAACAGCTTTTTTTTAGTTTTTTTGAAAAATTTCACACTATTTTTGTAAAAAAAAGCGCGTGATTTCACGCGCTTTTTTCTATATTACAATTAACGACCAGAAATACTGATCATTGAACCTTTAGTATAACTAGCACCATAGAATGTTTGCAGACCTTGAACTTCTACATCACCAATAGAACCAGCAGTACGGCTACCTAAATGGATGCCTTTCACGTAGTTATCAATTTTGTCATTTGTGCTTACAATACGCACAAAGCCTTTGTTCGCTGCCGACTCGCCAAATACACTTACACTTGCTTTCATGGTTAAGTCTGTTGAATTAGCATCAGCAACCTTGATACTTTCGATAAAGATTTCACCTGGACCTGTTGTAGTAATATTAGTTGGAGGAGTACCTGGAACTTGTGCAACTACACCACCTTTTGTTGAGTTATCCAAAATACCTAGGTTTTTGATTTCTAAACCACCAATCATTTTGCTGTCTAGTTTAATCATTGCACCTTGAGGAGCCGCACCCAATTGAATATTAGCAGTCATTTTACCTGTTTTAACAGACAAACCACTTAAGATTGCATTGTAGTTAGTATCATCACCACCACGACGAATTGAAGTTGCGCCAGCAGCAGGAACAGCATTAGATTTAGTTACACCAATCTCACCAATATGAATTTCCAAGCCTGAAACTTGAGCCGCGATATTGATAAATGCTGAATTAGCACCACCTGTACCAGCATCACTATCAATTTGTAAATCCGCAAGGTTACCTGTACCTAACAATGATTGATAGTTTGCGCCAATGAAGATACCTTGTGCATTACGATCAATAGTAGAACCATTGGTTAGTGTAATTGTTTCAGAAGCTGCTGAACCTTTGATTGAAATAGCACCAGCTGTATTTGTGCCACCGAAACCTGCTTGTCCTGCAGTTAAAGGAGTTGCTGGAGTTACACCTGGTTGATTAGGACTTAAACCGTCATTATCATGAACGAATAATTTATCGATAGTAATTCTAGAAATACCAATCCCGATGTTAATACCATCTTGACCAGTTGTAGCACCCAATGAAGCATCATCCATTGCTTGCATTGCCATAGCATTTGCACTAATTGCTATTGAAGAAACTAAAGCAAGTTTAGTAAAGTTTTTCATCTCGTACTCTCCCAAGAGTATTATTTTTTTGATTGTTAACTACTCGATTTCACTGATTGTTTTTTATTTTTTGACAATAGTGAGGCTTTCCTTGAGCAGCTGGTTTGCCCTAGTTAAGTTATATGGCTGTCCTTTTTTGTTCAACTGCTGTTGGTCGTAATCCATATGTTACCGACAAACGGTATTTACAGTTTTTATGCATCACAATGTTATAAAATAGCCTGTCTATGTATCGCATTTATAAAGTAACATCGTATGAATAAGCCTGTTTTTTTTAAAAAATTTCTGACCAAACAACAGCTTAATCCTACCGAAATTCTATTATGCCTATCAGATCTTAACCATGTGGTTTACTTAAAAAATGTGAATCAACCTCTAATTGCACTTTTTGCTTCTGAATATATGCTTGTACAAAACACCAAAATTCAGAAATTTAGTAGAACATCATTAAACCAATATCAACAAAGTTTTGAATTAATTGATTTAAACCATTTTTTTAAGCCTTATTCGCAAAACTATTCTCCTGACTTCAATGGCGGTTTAATCGGTTTTATCAGTTATGATGAGGCAGCCCAGCAACAAGTCAACGTTCAACATAAAAATCAGCCCTCTTTATTTTTAGGCATTTATTACAGCTATATTAAACTGACCGATCAAGGCTGGATGTTTTTTAGTCATGAGCAGGATGCGGAAACGATTTTTCAGTTGATTCAGGACGCCTTGCAAAACAAAAACAGGCTAAATAAAGGCAATCAAAATTTCTCGCTCACTCAACCTTGTACTGCACGCTGGAATAAACAACGCTATGCGAGTGCCTTTCAACAGGTGCAAGATTACATTCGAGCGGGTGATTGTTATCAAATTAATTTAACTCAAGAATTTAAAGCTAAGGCACAAGGTTTGTTGTTAGATACTGCGGAAGCATTTTGGCAACTGACTGATGCACCTTATTCGGGTTATCTTAAAATTAATGATTTTGAACTATTAAGCTGCTCTCCTGAACTGTTTATTGATTTTGAAGCAGATCGGAAAATCACCACAAAACCGATTAAAGGCACTATGCCTCGATATTCAGATGCTGAACAAGATGAACAATCCAAGCAAAGCTTAATTCATTCAAAAAAAGACCAAGCCGAAAATGTGATGATTGTGGATTTGCTACGGAATGATTTGAGTGTATATGCTGAAACAGGCTCAGTTAAAACACCAAAACTTTTTGAAATTGAGTCATTTAATCAAGTCCATCATATGGTCAGTGAAGTCACTGCCACTTTAAAGAAAAATATTAATCCTTTTGATGTTCTGATGTCTGCGCTTCCGGGTGGTTCGATCACTGGCGCACCCAAAATTCGTGCTATGCAAATTATAGAAGAACTTGAAGGTGCCCCACGTGGAGCTTACTGTGGTTCGATGGGTTATTTTAATTTTGATGGTACAGGTTCATGGAATATTTTGATTCGCTCTATTCAAAAATATCAGGATGATGTTTCTGTTTGGGCCGGTGGCGGTATTACCATTGCATCTGATTGTGATGCTGAATATCAGGAATGTTTTGATAAGGTCAAAGCCATGCTGGATTTACTCAATACCTGGTATAAACCTAAATAATGTTTGCAAAATCCACCCTAACCCTCCTTTATTAAAGGAGGGAATTCCTTCATTTAACAAAGGGAGGTTAGGAGGGATTTAAATCACGCCAAAATATCGTTTTTTAAGGTATCAACCAAACGCTGGTTTTGCTCATCCGTACCGATGGTAATCCGCAGGAACTGGTTGATACGCGGTTTATTGAAATAACGTACTATAATGCCACGTTCACGCAATTCTGAGGCCAACTCAGCTGCATCTTTGCTTGGTAATGATGCAAAAATGAAATTTGCACTCGATGGTAAGACTTTAAAGCCAAGCTCAGCCAATTGTGTCACTAACTTTTCACGGCCGGCAATTACTTTCTTATTTTGCGCTTCGAAGTATTCCTGATCTTCAAATGAAGCAACAGCAGCTGCAATCGCAAAACGGTCGATTGGATAAGAGTTAAAGCTATTTTTCACTGCTTCAAGGGCAGCGATTAAATGCGGCTGAGCAATCGCAAATCCAACTCGTAAACCTGCCAGTGAACGAGACTTGGAAGTGGTTTGACAGACAACCAAGTTGTCATACTTTTCAACCAATTTCACCGCTGATTCAGCACCAAAATCGACATATGCTTCATCAATAACTACCACTGAATCTGGATTCGCCTGCAGAATTGCTTCAATTGCATCGATACCTAAATCAATACTGGTCGGCGCATTTGGGTTGGTGATGATAATCCCGCCATTCGGCTGTTTATAATCATCCACCAAAATCTCAAAATCATCATTTAGCGGTAAAACTTTGGTTTTTACCCCAAAGAACTGACTGTAAACCGGATAAAAACTGTAGGTAATATCCGGATAGAGCACTGGCAATTCTTGCACAAAAAATGCTTTAAAAATATGTGCCAATACTTCATCGGAACCGTTACCAACAAACACATTTTCTACTGGAACATGTTGCTGTTTAGCAATCGCCTGTTTTAGGGCAGTTGCATCCGGATCCGGATATAAGCGCAATACATCTGCTGAATTTGCCAATACCGCTTGAACTGCTTCCACTACTTTAGGTGATGGTGGGTATGGATTTTCATTGGTATTGAGTTTTAAAAGATTTTGGATTTTCGGTTGTTCACCTGGTGTGTACGGTTCTAATTCACGTACTTCAGGACTCCAAAAACGCATTTGATCTGTGGTGATATTCGACATTTTCTATTCTCAAATTCCCTCTCCTTATAGGAGAGGGTTAGGGGGAGGTTAAATAATTCCCCTTACCTAACCTCTCACAAAGGGAGAGAAATATCTTTTATTCAATATAAGTATTTAATTACTGATAGCGATAACGTGCTGAGCGTGCATGCGCATCCAGATTTTCCTGCTGTGCCAGAACATCTGCAGTTTTCGCAAGGGTTTTCACACCGTCTTCAGAACACATAATCAGGCTTGAACGTTTCTGGAAATCATAGACCCCCAGTGGTGATGAGAAACGTGCTGTACCCGATGTTGGTAATACATGGTTCGGACCTGCACAATAGTCACCAATCGCTTCAGGCGTATAACGTCCCATGAAGATCGCACCGGCATGACGGATCTCTTCAGCCATTTCTTGAGCTTCATCCAGACACAGCATTAAATGTTCAGGTGCCACCTGGTTAATTAGCTCAATACCTTCAGTACGATCTTTCACAAGCACTAATGCACCACGATTGGCAATTGAAGTGCGGGCAATTTCTGCTTTTGGTAGAGCTGGCAAATGTTCTTCAATTGCTTGTTCTACTTCATTGAGAAGCTGTTCATCAGGCGTAATAAATACAGCTTGAGCAACAGTGTCATGCTCAGCTTGAGATAACAAATCCATCGCTAACCATTTGGCATTGTTCTGCCCTTCTGCATAGACCAGAATTTCTGAAGGACCAGCAATCATGTCGATACCGACCTGACCAAATACTGCACGTTTTGCCGCAGCCACAAAACGGTTACCTGGACCAGTGATTTTATCGACACGTGGAATGGTTTCTGTACCATAGGCCAATGCAGCAACTGCTTGTGCGCCACCAATGGTAAATACACAGTGTACGCCAGCCAGATAGGCAGCAGCCAAGACTAATGGGTTCAGTTCACCATTTGGAGCAGGCACCACCATAACAATTTCACCTACACCTGCCACATGTGCAGGAACAGCATTCATTAACACCGAAGATGGATATGAAGCCAAGCCACCTGGTACATAGATCCCTACGCGATCCAATGGCGTCACTTTCTGACCCAAGGTATTATCTAGAGCGTCGACATACGTCCAACCATCCTGTTTTTGTGCCTGATGGAATTCACGAATGCGGTTTGCAGCCAATTCTAAAGCTTCACGCACTTCCGTCGTCAAGCCTTCAAAGGCTGCTTTAAGTTGCTCTTGAGTCAGTTCTAAATCTGAAAATTGATGCGCTGGATGTCGATCGAACTGCTGAGTCAATTTAAGAACATGAGCATCACCATGCTGACGTACGTCAGCAATAATTTGGTCTACAGTTTTTAAAAGTTCAGGATCATTCACGGTTTCAAAAGCCAACAAGTCAGCAAACGCCTGCTTGAAGTTTTGATCTTGTGTCGATAAACGTCGCATCAAT
>NZ_DJDC01000099.1:0-18319 GCF_002430855.1 Acinetobacter sp. UBA5934
ATTTTGTGAGGTCAAAACTTGATTTGCAGATGGGGTTGAAGTGACTGTAACGGGTTGACCATTAATAATCAGCTCAGCATTGGCTTGAGTCATGGCAAGGAAAACTGAACCTAAAACGAAAGCTAAGCGCTGCATAGTATCCTTTACGATCTTTGAATTTAAATTATGCTTTTACCATACCACCATCAGCACAGCGTTTCTGAATCAAATCGTAAATTTAAATTTATTTTTCTTCATTTTAAATTCATATTCTATTTTTAAATTTAAAAAGTTATCCACAACTCATGTTTTTAAAATTTTTAAATTCAAAAATCTCCAGATTATGAATTTAAATTCATTGTTTTAAATTTAAAGTGCGTTTTTAAATTCAAACCACCTGTGGATAAACCGGTTTTAGCTGCTTTTTAGCATTTTTTATATATAAATTTAAATTCAAAAGTTTGAATTTATATCCTTAAATGTGTTTTTGAATTCATATTTTTTTAAATTCAAAACCTAAGTTTTAAATTTAAATTCATTGTTTGAATTTATTTTTTATCTTTTGAATTTAAAAATTTCTGCATCGTTTTATAAAAATAAAACTGGAATACAGGACAATTCTACTTGTTTGTTTTTTATACAGTATATTTATAAGGCATTGTACAAATAACATACAACAGTTGCTATTTTGCTCCGATAAACGGCGTGTTTGCAGAAAAGAGGCGCAATCATGCCTGAAGCGCAGGCATAAAAAAAGCGGCCATAGGCATGACCGCTTTTTTATCATTCAAACTTGCGTTTAAATGCTCATATCTTCGCTAAGTGCCAGTGGATTCGGCAATATTTTCGCCAACGCACGGCATAAAGTAGTCAGTTCAGCACTGTCATTCGGCATCAAAGTGATATGACCAATTTTACGGCCTTCACGTTCCGTCTTATTATAAAGGTGTAAATGTGCACCATCGAGCGCCAATACATCTTCAGACTTAGGATGTTGACCAATAATATTGATCATCACCGTTGGACGCACCACTTCCGTTGAACCTAAAGGCAAACCCGCAACCGCACGAATGTGGTTTTCAAACTGCGAGCAAACCGCACCTTCAATGGACCAGTGCCCCGAGTTATGCACGCGTGGCGCCATCTCATTGGCGTATAAGCCTTTTTCGGTCACAAACAGCTCAAGCGTCAACACACCGACATAATTCAAATGATTCAGCAGGCGAGTGATGTAGTCTTGTGCTACCGGCTGTAAATCTGTGCTGTTTGGCGCAGGTACAATCGAATGCGACAAAATGCCGTTGTGATGATGATTTTCAGCCAATGGCCAGGTTTTCACCTCACCATTCTGACCACGTACCGCAATGATTGAGACTTCGCGTGAGAACGTCACAAAACTTTCTGCAATGAGTTCACCGGCAGGACCCAGTTCTGCCCAAGCCTGATCAATCTGATCTGCTGAACGTAGAACGAATTGCCCTTTACCGTCATAACCACCACGTGAGGTTTTCAATACGATGGGTAAACCAAGTTCTGCAACAGCAGCCTGCAAACTCTCAAGTGAAGTCACTGCTTTATAAGGTGCAACCGGAATCGCCAGTTCATCAAACAAGGCTTTTTCAGACAGACGATGCTGGGCAATTGCCAGAGCCTGACGTGGCGGATGCAAGTCTTTTTGCTGGGTTAAAACATCCACATCTGCCAGTGGAGTGTTTTCAAACTCAAGGCTGAAAACATCTGCACTTTCGATGAACTGTTGTAAACCATTTTCAGCTTTGCTTGAAATGACCTGACCCAGCGCTGCGGAAGGGCAATCTGTATTGGCTTCAAAGAAGGTGCATTGAATATTCAGCGGTAGAGCAGCTTGCGCCATCATACGGCCGAGTTGACCACCACCAAAAATACCGATGGTTTTATCCATAAGATGTGTCCCGTTTTAAGCTTGGCTTTAGTTTTGACCAGGAATATTTTTGCTTGCCACTTTTTCAGTTTGCGCAGCACGGAATTCAGCAACATTTTTGGCAATTTCCGGGCGTGTTAAACCTAAAATTTGCGCCGCCATAATTGCTGCATTGGTTGCGCCCGCAGGACCAATCGCCAATGTACCCACCGCAATACCCGCCGGCATTTGCACGATCGAAAGCAAAGAATCTACGCCATTTAAAATGGAAGATTTCACCGGCACACCTAGAACGGGTAAATCAGTTTTTGCTGCACACATCCCTGGTAAATGTGCTGCACCGCCAGCACCGGCAATAATCACCTGAATGCCACGCTCACGTGCTGTTTCCGCATATTCGAATAAACGGTCTGGGGTACGGTGTGCAGAAACAACTTCCGCTTCGAATGGGACGCCAAGCTGTTTCAGCATATTGGCAGTGTTTTCCAGAGTTGCCCAGTCAGATTGGGAACCCATGATAATTCCAACAAGAGGTTGAGTGTCTTGTGCAGCAGCCGCATTCATTGCAAATATTCCGTAAACGAATGTAAGGAAGGATAAATCTCGACAAGAGCCAAGCTTTAAATGAATCACAAGCCCGATATTATAGACTGATTTTTCATCTCACCAAAATTTAACAGCTCAAGCAGGCTGATATTTTCATTTTTTTTATTGAAATAGCTGAAAATAGGGCAGTGGCCAATTTACTGGCTACGAAATACAAAATAAACACATCCCACCAAACACAGGCCTGCCCACAAATAATCCAGTTTAAAGGGTTGTTTAAACAGAAAAATCATAAAAGGCACAAAAACCAGTAAAGTCACCACTTCCTGGGTAATTTTCATTTGTCCCACGGCCCAGCCTTGTTGTGCGAGCAGGCGAGTGGCGGGAATCATAAAGCTATATTCCAGCAGGGCAATCAACCAGCCAAATAAAATCGCTTGCCAAAGCGGTGCACCATGTAAAAACTTCAAATGACCATACCAGGCCAGCGTCATAAAACAGTTGGAAATAATTAAAAGTAGCAGGGCAAAGTACATGGTCAATTCATCTGGAATAACTGCCAATATTTTACGTTTTTCCTGTAAAAAAGCATGTGATTTCATGACTGATTTTAGTTCGCAGAAATCCTGATCTAACACCTATATAAAGTACCGGATACAATGCTATGAATAGATACAAGAAAGACTATCTTTTCCGCAAAACCCTTGATATCGTTGCTTTCAAATTGAATTGATAATGACAACACCACCAACAACAACGTGATGTGTCTAAAAAGCAGTGGAGTTAAAACGCATGCATCTGCATATTTTGGGTATTTGTGGCACCTTTATGGGCTCGCTCGCATTATTAGCACGTGATTTAGGACATAAGGTGACGGGTTCAGATGCGAACGTCTATCCACCCATGTCGACCCAACTGGAAAATGCAGGTATTGGCTTAATGCAGGGCTATGACCGCAGCCATTTGCAACCACATCCAGATTTGGTGATTGTCGGGAATGCCATGAAACGTGGCATTGATGCTGTGGAATATATGCTGAATGAAGGTTTACCGTACATTTCAGGTCCGCAGTTCTTGGCAGACCACGTATTACAAGGTAAGCATGTGCTGGGCGTTGCAGGAACACACGGTAAAACCACAACCACAACGATGCTGGCGTGGGTACTCGATCAAGCGGGCTTAGAGCCAGGTTTCTTGATTGGTGGCGTACCGCTCGGTTTTAGTGAAAGCGCACGTTTAGGTGGCGGAAAATATTTCTGCGTTGAAGCGGATGAATACGATTCTGCCTTTTTCGACAAGCGTTCCAAGTTTGTGCATTACCATCCAAAAACCGCGATTTTAAATAACCTTGAATTTGACCATGCCGATATCTTTGATGATCTGGCTGCAATTCAAAAACAGTTCCATCATTTAGTCCGCACTATTCCAAGTGAAGGCCGCATTATTGCCCCAATTACTGAAAGCAATATTGATGAAGTTTTGGACATGGGCTGCTGGACACCTGTGGTTCGCACTTCATTGGATGCCAATGAGAAAGCATCGCTTTCTGCTGAACAGTTATCAAATGATGGTTCACATTTTAAAGTGCTGGAAAATGGCATCGTTAAAGGCATTGTTAAGTGGAATATGACCGGGCAGCACAGTGTGGCCAATGCCTTGGCGACCATCGCAGCGGCGGAACATGTCGGGGTTTCGATTGAAACGGCATGTGAAGCACTGTCAAATTTTGGCGGCGTGAAACGCCGTATGGAATTGCTGGATACGGTAAAAGGCATTGAAGTGTATGATGACTTTGCCCACCATCCCACAGCCATTGAAACGACCTTGGACGGCGCACGCAAACGCCTAGGTGAACGCAAGCTTTGGGCAATTATTGAACCGCGTTCCAATACCATGCGTATGGGCAGTCATAAAGATGGCTTGGCACATTCTGCGCGTTTGGCAGATGAAGTGATCTGGTATCAACCAGAAGGGCTGGACTGGGATTTGCAACCGGTGATTGATGCAGCACAGAACAAAGCGGTTGTGGCACGTTCCCTGGATGACATCATCAAAACTGTAGCCAGTGAAGCAGGTGAGGGTGATGCTGTGGTAATTATGTCGAATGGCGGTTTTGGCGGATTACACCAGAAATTGATTTGTGCTTTAAAAGCCTAGATGTTTAAATGTTAAAAGCCCACATCATGTGGGCTTTTTATTTAAAAATAATTTTGATAGCCGCGGTTTTTTATCCCTACCTTGGCTTTTGTCGCATGTCCGCTTTCTTCCATTCTTAACAGTAAGTCTAGAAACTGGTTGATTTGCTGATCATTCAACTGATGGGGCAAGAATTTATCTAAACCCATTTTCTTAAACAGGGTGGTGATTTTTCCATGCTGATTGACATATTTCATCGACCATTGCTTGAAGTGAATTTCTTCAATGGCATGATCTGGAAAACGGTGGATCTGATTATGCCGGGCATCCTTCGAAATCTGTGTAAATAGCTGTTCTAACTGACTTTGTTCACCCTGCAAACATTGAAAATAAATCCCTTCAGCATAATACAGCACACCATAAATATCATGCACCTGATTAAAAGCACGTGCGGTAGCTAAAATGTCGCTTAAATCCTGTAATAAATCATTATTATATTCGACACGACTACTGGCATAACACAATTGGGTGAGCATAAAGCACCTATAAATATTGGTGTGAGTTTTAAATTGCTTATCTAGTCCACAGGTTAATTTTTAAAGTTCAATTTAAGCCAATATTGATCATTTTTCAATCAAATGTAATTTCTTTCTTACAAAGCCTATGGGTCAAAACAACTTATTTTTTACCTTTTGGTATATTAAAATGGATTTAGCGGAATCAAAACAAATAATTACCTAAAATCAGGAGAAAAGCATGTTAAAAAAACTTTTCATCACGATGGGATTAGTTTGTAGTTACTTAAGCCTAATCATTATCCTACATCGTAATGGTATTGAAGAGATGCTGAACATTGCTATTTGTTCAGGCCTTCTTGGGATTACCCTTAAAATTTGGGTTCAACATACCCTGTATATCTATAGTAGTCTGGCTGTCTTGGCCTTATGTTTTTTCTCGGTGCAAGAATATGCCATGTTGGAAATGATGCTAATGACCTCGCTGCTGGGTATTGTTTTAACCCAACTGATCCAATCTCAGAATCTGCTTTTTAATAAAACCCAGTCCTTATAAATTTTTCTAAGATTGGTTCAGCTTCTAGTCATAAAACAACAATCACAATATATAGATATTAAAACCTAATATCTGCATATTGTGATTGTTTAAACTTCTACTCGAAAAAAGCTTAGATTGGGATCATTTTTATCAGCTTGTTCCTTTCTGATAAACACGCACAAATAAAATTCCGTATTAATTATATTTATCTTGAATCCTTGTAGTCTGCATTCAAATCAGATCATTCTGTAAGCAAAACTGTCCAAGTAATGACTTCATCACTTAGTGTTGATAGCTTAGTTAGATAAGCTCTGTGTATTTATGCTCAATGCTTCAATGTCCTATGAATACAGCAGAGGTTCTGATCAACTGTTTTCCTCTCATCCTTGTTGAATTTTCCTTTATTTAAATGTTTTCCTTAATTTTTTTAAAGAGGAAATTTACTCCACAGCATGCATGAGAGGGAATGGAAAAGGAATAAGCTGATGACAACAATGAAAGCAATGGTCTACTACGGCGAAAATGATATCCGCTTTGAAGAGCGCCCAATTCCCCAGATTATTAATCCCGACGATGCCGTGGTCCGAGTCACCAAAACCACCATCTGTGGCACCGATTTAGGCATATGGAAAGGTAAAAATCCTGAAATACAGGAACATGCCAAAACCATAAGCGGGCAATTTAATGGCCGCATTTTGGGTCATGAAGGCATCGGAATTATTGAAGAAGTCGGTTCCGCCGTCAAAAATTTCAAAAAAGGCGATCGGGTGATTATTTCCTGTATTAGCCGCTGTGGAACCTGTGAAAACTGTCAGAAACAACTTTATGCGCACTGCCAGAATGGCGGAGGTTGGATTATGGGTTACATGATTGATGGTAGCCATGCAGAATATGTGCGTACTCCCTTTGCCGACACCTCACTTTATCCCTTACCTGAAGGTTTAAATGAAGACGTGGCAGTATTTTTATCCGATGTATTGCCGACCTCGCATGAAATTGGCGTGCGCTATGGCAATGTCAAACCTGGCGATAGTATTGCCATTATCGGCATGGGACCGATTGGTACAGGCTGTTTGCTGACTGCACAATTCTATTCACCTTCCGTCATTATTGCTGTGGATACCGATGATCACCGTTTAGCGCTGGCCAAAGAATTGGGTGCGACAAACACCATCAACTCCATGCAGGAAGATGCCATTCAGCGCATCCTAGACATTACCGGCGGCAGAGGCGTGGATTGTGCCATTGAAGCGGTCGGTGCAGAACCCACCTGGAATATTTGTCAAAATGTGGTGAAAGAAGGCGGACATCTCGCCAATGTCGGGGTGCATGGTAAAGCGGTGAATTTCGAAATCAACAAGTTATGGATTAAAAACCTGACCATCACCACCGGTCTGGTCAATGCCAATACCACCGGCATGCTCCTTAAAACCTGCTGTTCTGGAAAATTACCGATGGAAAAACTGGCATCACATCATTTTAAATTTGATGAGTTTGAGAAAGCTTATGATGTGTTTAAACATGCGGCAGACCAGAAAGCAATGAAAGTTATCATTGAAGGGCAATAGCTTAAAAACATAAAAAAGCCCAGTGTTTGGGCTTTTTTATCAATTTAAAAGCTAAGCTCTAACATCTGCAAAGCTTTTATCTCGTCTAAACATTACATCGACATAAGAACAGGTCGGTACAATTTTCAATCTTTTTTGACGGGCAAACTCCACCAGTACATCTAGCAACTGGCGTGCAACGCCGTGTCCGCGCAAAGCGTCATCCACCCAGGTATGATTGGCAATAATTTTATGCTCACCACTCCATACATAACTGATTTCTGCAATTCGCTTACCTGCATCATTCAAAGTAAAAAATTCACCTTGTTGGCCGTTATCATCATGTTGAAACTGCATTGCTAGCCCTCACTTTTTTATTTGACTGAAATCAGAATACGTTAAAAGTAGATTATTTTAAAACATCGTGAATAGAGGAATCTTTATCAAAAACTGACTTTGCAAAAGGGCAGAGTGGAATAATTTTGACCTTTTTTTCACGTGCCCATGCGACAGCACAATCCAGTAATTTATTGCCAATTCCTTGTCCACGTAGAGAATCGTCTACATCGGTATGCTCAATAATAAAAACCTTTTCACCGGCCCAGGTATAGACCATTTCCGCTAGATGCTGAAGATGGTCACCGATATAAAATTCACCTTTTTTGCCATCATCTTCGTGCTTAATTTCCAGCATTTTTATGCTCTCATTCAGGTGAATATAAATAAACATGCCATAAATAGCTGCGCAATAGTGTTAAGTTTTTGGCTATTTCTATAAATGCTTAGCACATTTCATCCTCAGGATTAAACTTAACAAGTTTAGGATTTAAGCCTAAACTTTAACGCTACTTATCAAATTATCTGACTATGTCATCCCTATCTTCTGAAACACCGCAAAATCCGACCCGACAATGGATTTGTGTAATCCTTTAGCTTTTGCAGCCTTTATTTTTAATACCACTGAATTTATTCCTGTGGCCTTGCTCAGCGATATTGGTCAGAGTTTCAATATGCCTGCCACCGATGTCGGGATCATGATTACCCTTTATGCATGGGTAGTTGCCCCGATCTCATTACCAATGATGCTGATGACGCGGAATGTCGAACGGCGTTTTTTACTGATTGCGTTATTTGTAGTTTTTATTCTGAGTCATGGCCTATCGTATTTCGCCTGGAATTTTAACGTGTTGTTGGCCAGCCGGATCGGAATTGCATTTTCCCATGCGCTGTTCTGGTCAATCACTGCATCCTTAGCGGTACGGGTAGCTCCAAAAGGGAAAGAATTTCAGGCGCTGGGTTTATTCGCGACAGGGACGGCTTTAGCGATGGTCTTGGGCATTCCTTTTGGCCGCATGATTGGCGAAGCCTATGGCTGGCGCAATACTTTTGCCTTAATTGCACTGGGTGCAGCCATCATTTGTCTCACCTTGGCCAAAACCCTACCGAAACTGCCCAGTGTCAATTCAGGTTCACTAAAAAGTATTGGCATCTTATTTAAACGTCCCAGCCTGGTGATGGTATTTGGATTAACCATTCTCATCATTACTGCACAATTTACCGCTTATAGTTATATCGAACCTTTTACCCTGAATATTGCCCATTTTAGTTCTGCGCAAACCACCCGTTTATTGCTCATCTATGGCGGTGCCGGATTTATTGGTTCTTTTCTGTTTGGCAAATTTGGCAACCGATATCCAAAACTGGCGATTCCTTTAAGCTGTGCTTTACTCGCCATCTCCATGTTGCTGTTACTGCCATTGGCACAAGGTTTTATTGGTTTGAGTACGCTCAGCTTATTTTGGGGTATGAGTATTATTTGCTTTAGCCTGGCATTGCAAGCCAAAACCCTGAACCTGGCTTCGGATGCCACCGATGTCGCCATAGCGATTTATTCAGGTCTATATAATGTCGGGATTGGCGGTGGCGCATTGCTGGGTGGCGTAGTGACTGCAAGTTTGGGCGTAAGCCAGATTGGAATAGTGGGCGGCTTGGTGGCAGTTATCGGTACATTGTTAGCACTTGTTTTGGTGCAGCGTAAAGATTTTATTAAACTGTAAATGAGGTCGATAAAATTTGCACAATTCACATAAATATGCGATTCTTCAGTCACATTTGGATTAGATCCAAAACAAAATTGAGTTGAACAAGGGGAGTAGCCTCCTCCAAGCGTCCTTAGAAGCAATTCTGCTGGACGTGTCAGAATATCGTCATTACACTTTGCAAAAAGTCGGTATCTGAGCATCTGAATTTACAAAATGTGGATATTCAGATGTAGGCAAGACCTTGATCATGTTGACACAGATGTTTAAATCATCTGGCAACAGGTCAAGGTTTTTTTATGGCCGGTTGTCGGGTGCGGAGATTTTTATGGAATCCATCGGCAGCCCTGGGTTGTATCTGGCATTTTTTGCGATAGTGGCAGTCATGCTCATCATCGACTTTATTGGTTTTAAACACAAAGAAGACCAACCCATTAAAATTAAGTCAGCCGCCCACTGGAGTATTGCCTGGGTCAGCGTCTCCATGCTGTTCGCAGGCGGTTTATGGCTTTATTTACAGCAAACTGCGGGTGTTGCTTTAGCTAATCAAAAAACCATGGAATATTTTGCCGGCTATTTGTTAGAAAAATCCCTGGCCATTGATAATGTATTTGTCTGGCTGATGATTTTTTCAGCCTTTGCTATTCCTCCAGCATTACAACGCAAGGTGCTGCTTTACGGCGTACTCGGTGCCATTGTTTTGCGTACCATCTTTATTTTTATTGGCGCATGGTTCGTTCAGGAATTTTCCTGGATTCTGTATATCTTCGGTGCCTTTCTGGTCTATACCGGCTTCAAGTTTCTTAAAGGTCATGAAGAAAACCCGAATATTGAAGATATGGCCTTACTCAAGTGGTTACGTAAACATATCCGTATTACTCCGCATCTGGATGGCCATAACTTCTTCGTGCGTCAAAATGGGTTGTTATGGGCAACGCCATTATTCTTGGTGTTGATTTTGGTTGAAGCCTCCGATGTGATTTTCGCCGTGGACTCCATTCCGGCTATTTTTGCAGTGACCAGTGATCCCTTTATTGTGTTAACCGCAAATTTAATGGCGATTTTAGGCTTACGTGCAATGTTCTTCTTGCTGGCAGGTGCAGCATCTAAAATGCATTATTTACCTTATGGCCTGGGGATTATCCTGCTGTTTATTGGTTTTAAAATGTTGATGCTTGACGTGTTCCATATGCCAATCTGGATTTCGCTTGGCTTTATTGTGATTATACTGGCAATTACCACCTGGTTATCGATTCGATATAACCAGAAGCAAGAGCAACTGTAATTTTCAAATAAAATGATCCAGCCTTTCATCTTGCAGATGGAAGGCTTTTTTATCGGTTCTATTGCCATATTTTCCTGTAGTTGCAGAACGTAAAGTCGGCATAATTTATAAAAGAGGGAAAGGCGCTCAACTCAGCTATTACGCTTTAACTGAAAAATTTCAGGTACAATCAATCGAAAAAATTCAAAATCGCAGGTTTTCAATGTCTTCTGTAGTTGCAACGACGGCAGTTCGCAGTCGCTTCCTAGATATCCAGAATACGGTTGCCCAAGCGCGTGAGATTCACGACCAAGTGCGATATGTAGAAGATGGTTTACTTATTACTGAAAATGGCAAAATTCGCTGGTTTGGCGACTGGCAAACTGGACAACAGCATGTTCCGGCTAATGTCCAGGTTCATCATTATCCCGACAAGCTGATTGTACCGGGGTTTATTGATACCCATATCCATTTCCCGCAAACCGAAATGGTCGGTGCCTATGGCGAACAGCTGCTGGAATGGCTGAATACTTATACTTTTCCGACCGAATTACAGTTTAAAGACAAAGCCTATGCCGACAAAATCGCGCAGTTTTTTGTGCAGGAATTATTAAAAAACGGGACCACCACCGCTTTGGTGTTTTGTACAGTCCATGCTGAATCGGTCGATGCCTTATTTGAAGCTGCCGAACAGCAGCAAATGCGTTTGATTGCCGGTAAGGTGATGATGGACCGCCATGCACCTGAAGAGCTGTGTGATACGGCTGAAACTGCTTATCAGGACTCTAAGGCGCTAATTGAAAAATGGCATGGCAAAGGCCGTAACCTGTATGCGATTACCCCGCGTTTTGCACCCACTTCTACACCAGAGCAACTTGCTCGGGCAGGGCAGCTGAAAGCGGAATATCCGGAGGTTTATGTCCATACTCATTTAAGTGAAAATAAAAATGAAATTGCCTGGGTCAAAGAACTATTTCCAGAACAAAAAGGCTATCTGGATGTCTATCACCATTATGGTCTAACCGGACAGCGTTCGGTGTTTGCCCACTGTGTGCATTTAGAAGATGCTGAGTGGGACTGTATGCACCAGACCAACTCGGCGATTGCCTTTTGTCCGACCTCAAATCTGTTCTTGGGCAGTGGCTTATTTCAACTGAAAAAAACCTGGGAAAAACAGGTTAAAGTCGGCTTAGGTACAGATATCGGTGCGGGCACTTCCTTTAACCAGCTGCAAACCTTAAACGAAGCTTACAAGGTCCAACAGCTTCAGGGAGATAAACTCTCTGCATTTGAATCCTTGTATCACGCCACTTTGGGTGGAGCCAAGGCTTTGGATCTGGACAACAAACTGGGTAACTTTAACCTAGGTAAAGAAGCCGATTTTGTTGTGCTGGATTTAAAAGCGACAGCACTGCAAACCCTGCGTCAGGAACGTGCCAAAGGCATTGAAGATGCTTTATTTGCCCTGATGACCATGGGCGATGACCGTAATATCCATGCCACTTATGTTTATGGAGAAGTAGTATATGCAAAAGCAGAAAACCACAAAAATATCCCATAAAAAGATATTCTTGTTGATTGGCATAGCCGTGCTTTGTGCCGTTTTACTTAAACGTGATAGTGCAGAGCTTAAGGCCTGATACATTTTCAGCGGCAAAAAAGATGCATCTCTTGAGCAGATGTATTAAAATTAAAACATCTTTTGAGGTGTTGCTGGTCAACACCTTTTTTATTTTGATCTGCTTTTAGGTATCTACCCATGACCGTTCATATGAGCGTAATGATCTCAGCTGAAGAAATTCATGCGAAAGTCAAAGAGCTTGGTGCAAAAATTGATGCTCACTATGCTAATAGTGACAAAGAACTTGTGTTGATTGGTTTACTTCGTGGTTCAGTTATTTTTATGGCTGATTTATGTCGCGAAATTAGTAAACCGCATGAACTCGATTTTATGACGGTATCAAGTTACGGCGGTGGTACGGTTTCAAGTCGCGATGTTAAAATTTTAAAAGACCTGGACGGCGAAATTCGCGGTAAAGATGTATTAATTGTTGAAGATATTATTGACTCCGGCAATACCCTCAGCAAAGTGCTGGAAATTTTGAGCACGCGTAGCCCGAATTCTATTGAACTGTGTACTTTAATCAGCAAACCTTCACGCCGTGAAATTGAACTGGAAGTGAAATTCCTAGGCTTTGAAGTTGAAGATAAGTTTATTGTCGGTTACGGCTTGGACTATGACCAAAAATATCGCCATATTCCATTTATTGGTGAAATTGGTCTATAAGACTTCATTTAAGATACTTAAAGTGGCCAAAGGCCACTTTTTTTATCATTAAAACTTTAGCAGGAACAAAACAACAACAGTTTTTAGCAGGACTCAACTGTTTCCTTTTCCATTAATGATTAATTATAAAAATGAAAGCGTAATGAAAATATATAAACTAACGATAAATGGAGAAGACATATGTGGACACTTATAGTTGCCATCGTAGTGGGTTTTATTGCAGGCCTAATCGCGCGTGCTATTCATCCTGGAAATGATAAATCAGGATTTATCGTAACCACCCTGTTGGGTATTGCCGGTTCTTTATTGGCGACCTACGGCGGACGTTTACTCGGACTCTATGATGAAAACTCGGCCGCAGGCTTTATCGCTTCAGTGATCGGGGCACTCATTATTTTATTCATTTATAACCTGGTCACTAAAAAATCACGTGTTTAAATCGTGATTTAAAATGATCAATCTCCCCAGTAAAAAAGCACCTGATCGGGTGCTTTTTTTATTGCCTGATTGAGAAAAAAATCATGTTTATAAACCGAGTTCTTTCCACATGAGTTCAATTTCCTGAGCAGGGCGGGCACCCATCACCTTAAAACCATTCGAGAAAATAAGGGCTGGAGTACCACTTAAACCTAAAGTTTGGCCTAAACTTAAATTACGTTCAATCGGGTTGGCACAGCTTTTATTTGCACTGGGTTGAATACCTTTACTGATCAGGTTTGACCAGGCTAAAGCTGGATCTTTCTCACAAAATACCTGTTTGGAAACAGCCACAGATTGGCTTTTGATCGGGTAGATAAAGGTATAGATAGTGACATCATTTAACTTGCTTATTTCAGTCTCAAGTTGTTTGCAATACGGGCAATTTGGGTCAGAAAAGATAGCGATCTGACGCTTACCATTACCTCGCACCGTTTTAATTGCATCCTGCAAAGGCAATTTTTTCCAGTCAATACTGTTTTGTTTAAGCATTAAATCTTTGGTCAGGTTTTTCTGATCAGCTAAACGGAACATCGAACCTACCAGAATGTGCTGGGCATCTTCCCCTAAATACACCACTTGCCCATCCATTGAACCGCTATAAATTCCTTTCATCTCGGTGGTTTGGATATTTTCAATTTTTAATTTCGGATGTTGCTTACTCAGGTTGGCTTTAATCGTATCGACATTTGCCAAAGTTAAGGTTGAAATTAAACTCACCAAGGCACATGCCAATGTTTTTTTAATCATCTGTTTTGCTCATTGCTTTCAAATATTTCCAGCTGATTCTACTCAAAAAACAGCCAGATAATCTTAAAATTTTTGCTGCCCTTACGCAAAGCACACATTTTTACCCACCAAGGTTTCACGTGGAACATCAACGCGATTTATATCGGATTAATTTCTACTGAAATATGCACAATTTCATCATGAATGGACAAGGCTTCACGAACCTGGTCTGCATTCAAATTGGAATCGGTGGCTAAAGCTAAAATACAGGAAAATTTGCCTTTACCCACTTTCCAGACATGCAGATCGGTAATTTCTACCACTGGAAACTCTGCAATCACTTCGCGGATTTCCTCCACCACCGGATGATCCATTTCAGCATCGAGTAAGGTTTTTCCGGTTTCTTTGATCAGACCCAGGGCCCATTTGGCCACCAAAATTGAACCCAGAATCCCCAATACCGCATCAAGAAAATTCCAGCCCAAATATTTGGCTGCAAACAGTGCCACAATGGCAAATACCGAAGTCACGGCATCTGCCACCACATGCATAAAGGCCGCTTTTTGATTTAAATCATGGTGGTGATGTTCATGCTGATGGTTATCTTCATGATGGTGATGGTGATGGTGATGGTGATGGTGATGGTGATGGTGATCATCATGCAGCAACCACGCGCAAATTAAATTAATCACCAGACCTAAAATGGCAATCGGAATGGCTTGGTTATAATGAATGGCAACCGGATTCAGCAATCGTTCTACAGACTGAAATGCCATAAAAAGTGCCACCACCATCAATAAGATTGCACTGCTATAGCCAGCTAAAATTTCTATTTTCCAGGTGCCAAAACTAAAACGCTGATCTTGGGCATAATAACGGGCAGATCGATAAGCAAAATAAGCCAGCCCCAGTGCCAGCATATGCGAACTCATGTGCCAGCCATCCGCCAGCAAGGCCATCGAATTGTAAATCCATCCACCAGCTACTTCTAATAACATCATCACTGCCGTTAGAATGGTCGCCAATAGAATGCGTTTTTGTGCAAGTGGATTACCTTCATCAAACTGATGACTATGAGCTCGGTTTAAGGGGAATTTTTGCATAATCTTATTTTTCCATATACTCCCCCATAGTATATTTATTTTTGGAGAAAAATGTTGAGTCATTTATATCAGGACAAGAAAATTCAGAACCGAGTCAAACGTTTACAGGGACAAATCAATGCTGTAGAGCACGCTCTGAATGATCCGGAGTATTCATGTATGAGTGTTTTACAGCAAGTGGCAGCTGTTAAAGGGGCGGTAAATGGTCTGATGAATGAGCTTATTGAAGCGCATTTGCGTCATCACGTGATTGGAGAACAGACTGAAATTAATGAACAGGAAATGGCAGAATTTCTTAAATTATTAAAGCGTTATGGGTAAATTTTTACATCATATAAATTGACCCTTAAAGTGGATTGCACTAAAACTTCAGATATAGCTCCTATATTTTCTCAATATGTGAAATTTAGTTTGTTAGTTCACATATTTTTGCGATCCTCTAAATGGCATATTCTCAATCATGGCGACCTTTTATCATGGTCAGCATGGCACTTTGTATTGGAACGATGGGGACGGCACTGGCCAGCCCTTTATATCCCATCTATCAGCAACTTTGGCATCTGTTGCCGAGTCATATCACCTATATTTTTGTCACTTATATGTTGGGCTGTTTAGCCATACTCCTGTTTTTAGGCCGGACCAGTAACAGCATTGGCTTTTTAAAAACCTTAGAACTGGGTTTGGTCATCATCATACTTGGGCTTCTACTGTCCATGTTTGCAAATAATGTGCTATGGCTGTCTTTGGGGCGTTTTATTATCGGAATTGCCTCGGGATTAATGACCACATCGGCATTGATTGGACTGATGTGGAGTATTCCTGAATCACATAAAAACCATGCACCCCAGCTCAGCTCGGTGATTACCGCCGTTGGTTTCGGTTTAGGCCCGCTGGTCGGTGGACTCATTGCCCAGTTTTCTGCTACACCGCTATTTACCCCGTATATTCCTGTCATTGTTGGGGCAGTGTTGTGCTTCGTAGGCTTGTTACGTCTGCCACAGCCTGAATTTAGCGCACAGACGTTCTCGATTGCACCGCATTTAGAACGTCCTGAAACAAAATTTCATGCGGAGTTCTATATTACCGGTTTGACTGCCTTTTGTGCCTTTGCAGCGTTTAGCCTATTCGCTTCGCTTTCTCCCTCATTTGTACAGTTCATCATTCCTTGGCATGGTCCTTTGGTCAGTGGATTGGCCATTACCTGCATTTTGCTGATTTCTGCCATGGTACAGTATTTTTCCAGATCAATTCCTGCGAGAAAATGCCTAAATTATGGGCTGTATACGCTGTTGTTCAGTTTATTGATCCTGAGTTTATGTATATATCTACACTGGAGTTTTCTGTTTTTTATCAGTGAAGTACTGGTTGGAGTGGGTCATGGATTAGCCCTGATCGGGGCATTTGGTTTAATTCATGCCATGACCAACCTGCACAACCGGGCTGCGGTGATGTCGACCTATTTATTTATCGCATATTTAGGCACCATTTTACCCATTCTTGCCGTGGGTTATCTTGCCGATCATTTTGGTTTAACCGCCGGCGTACTCAGTTTTTGTGCTGCGTTCTGTTTACTGTGCCTGTATCTGTTAATTTGGTATAAAAAAATTGAGTCTGAAACACCTTGCACTTAAACCAGCTCAAAAAATGGAATAGAGAGGGTGATTATGGTGACACAAACCGTGTGAGATTAAATCGATAAAGCCATAACAGAGCAGTTTTTATATTTCGCCTTCTCATCCCATCATTTTCCAGACTTGGGTTGATATTCCAGCTCTTTGATTAAAAAATAATTCAAGAAAGTACGAATTACCGCAATGATGGCCAATTTAATCAAGCTATCCAGATCCGGGTCGACCGTGGTGGCTAAAATATCTGCGGCTAACTGAAATTCAAGTGCGGTAGCGAGCCAGTCTCCAAAACAATAACGTGCTGTGCGACCTGATTTAAGCTGAATTAATACCATCGAGGTTTTGATCAAGCCAATGATTACACACACCACTGAAATCATTTCTAAAAATAATTGGAGGAAATGAACCCAGGAGACTAAGAGTTCACGCAAAAACATGACATCAAACATTCAACACCTCCATAAAAGATTTTACTGCTCACTTTTTAATATTCGTATCTGTCCAAGCCTCAATGCTAAACGATCCTCTTCAGCTTTAATGATCTTACTCACATCTCCAGATTGTAGGTTCATTCTCAAAATGCTTAAACGCATTGTATTCATGCTCGGCAAGATTGAATTGCCCAATTTTCATTCAGGCATTTTCTTATCTAGTGACTAATAACCGAATAAAATATCATGCCATCAGATGGATTTTGAACATACCCTGAATCACTCAATGATATAAAAAAAGCACTAAGTGATTAAAACTTAATGCTATTTAATTCAAATTAAAACTTACTGGAATATAGGGATAATTTTAAATTACTTTCCAATACAGAATGATCCAAAGATCTTGCCCAACAAGTCATCTGCACTAAAGTCACCGGTAATTTCACCCAAGGCATTTTGCGCCAGTCGCAGGGATTCCGCTACCAATTCACCCGCATGGAACACCACTAGCTGCTCATGTGCTTCTGCAAGGTAGTGCTGAGTACGCTTCATTGCGTCTAAATGACGGGTACGGGCAATAAAGGTATCTTCTTCCGGCTGGAAGCCTGCATGCGCTGTAATCGCTTCTATGAGTGACTGGACCCCGGTTTCCTGCTTGGCAGACACGGTAATATGACGAAATCCCTGATAATCGCCAATTGCAGCTACTGCACCAGTTAAATCACACTTGTTGGCAATCAGCATTAAACGGCGCGGTTCCAGATGTTCGGCAAAATAGTTTTGTGCCAATTGCAGCGGATCTTCTCCCTGGCTTAAGTCATAGACCAGCAGCAACAAATCGGCCTGTTCAATTTCTTTAATTGCGCGGCGGATGCCTTCTTTTTCAACCACATCGCCGGTTTCACGCAGACCTGCAGTATCGGTCAGGGTGATCGGCAAGCCATTTAAAGTGATTTTTTCATGCAACACGTCACGGGTGGTCCCGGCAATATCGGTCACAATGGCGCGCTCATTTCCCGCCAGAGTATTCAACAAGGAAGATTTACCTGCATTCGGTTTACCCGCAATCACCACCTGTAAACCTTCACGCAATAACTGGCCTTGTCGTGCCGAGGTTTGCACGGCAGCAACTGAACGTTGTACCTCTTCCAGCAAGGTTAAAATTTTGCCGTCTGCCAAAAAGTCGATTTCTTCTTCCGG